>JBILPN010000053.1:0-10833 GCA_044373865.1 Luteolibacter sp.
GTTGTTGACCACGGTCAGGACCAGTCCGGGAACCGGAATAAATCCGACAACCAGATTTCCAAACTCCCGGTTTTCCGCGGCGAATCCAGCGGTCGCCCGCAAAGTCTGGTCAGGTGCCGAAAACACTGGATCGATGCCGATCGACACCGTCAGTGCCGTGGTGGCGATGCCGTAGTAGTTCCAGGCGGTGACGGTGAGCGATGCCTTGGTCCCCGTCGGCATGCCGCTGATGACGCCGGAAGTGACATTGAAGGCCAGCCCAGCGGGCAGCGTGCCGGTGAGTTTATAGCCGGTGAGGTTCATTTTCCGGATCTTGTGGCCGGTGGCGGCGTTCCCATAATGGGTGAGGTAGGCGAAGCCTTCCGGATGGATGGAGATCCCGGACGGCTGATTGAAGGTCGCGGCGGTGCCGATTCCTTCGGCCGATCCGGCCACACCGCTGACCCCAGCGAGGGTGGTCACGGTGCCTGCCGGGCTGATCATCCGGACCAAGTGGCTGGCATGTTCCGTCACATAGACGTTGCCCGCGCCGTCGAGATCAAGGCCATACGGAGCGCTGAAGGTGGCGCTGCCACCTAGGGTGGTCACGGCACCCGCCACCCCGGCGGTCATCGTGATTTTGCGCACTTTGTTGCCGACGTAATCGGTCACGTAGAGATTGCCCGCGGCGTCCACGGCGATGCCGGTCGGCTCGTTGAAGGTTGCGCTGAGCGGGCTAGCGTGATCCGTAGTGCCCACCGTGCCGCTGCCCGCGAGAGTTGTCACCGCCGCGCTGGCGATGGTGATTTTTCGAATGCGGTTGTTTTTACGATCGGCCACATACAGGTAGGTCCCCGAGGGGTCGATGGCGATGCCTTCCGGACTGTTGAATTTCGCTCCCGAGCCGGTAGCAGAGTCCAGAATCCCCGAACTGCTGCCAGCGAGAGTGGTGACTGCGTATGGCGAAACCAGCGAGATACGCCGGATCACATTGTTTTCGTTGTCGGCGATGTAGAGGCACTCTCGCGTCTCATCCATCGCGATGTCGGTGGGGTAGTTGAAACTTGCCGCCGCACCGTTGCCATTGACCAGGCGACCAAAAGAGAAGACCGATGTATAACCATCGCCCGCAAGCGTGGTCACCACGCCCGAAGCGGTGATCTTGCGAATTTTGTGGTTGGCGTTGTCCGCCACATACACATTGCCCGCCGCATCGACAGTCAGGCCGACAGGGCGTTTGAAGGTCGCGCTGGTGCCGGTGGCGTCGGTCGCCCCCGCCGTGCCGCTGCCGGCGAAGTTGGTGACTTGCAGGTAACTGCCATCCGCCACCGCCGAGCCGGTGTGCAGCGGCGCGTAACTGACGGGAACCGACATGCCAAGAACTGCGGGAATGTCGTAATAAAAGTCAGGCGGCGAGGTGAGGACAAGCGTGGTGAAATTCGCGACACTGGAGTAGGCGGTGCCACTGGCATTGATGGCGTAGGCCCTGAAGCTGTAGTTGCTGTTAGCCGCCAAGCCGCCGAGCTCACGGCTGAAAGCGCCGGTCTTGCCTGCAGCGGTGAGTTTCGCCACCCCACTGCCGCCGAGCTGCGGATCGCCGTTCACGCTGGTGAGTGCATAGACCACGCCGCGCTCGAAGATGCCACCACCGCCGCCATCGTGCACCACGGTGCCACCGAGGGCCGCGCCGCTGCTGGCCACCCCGGTGACCGTGGGCGCGTTCACATACCCGGGTTCCGCGAGATTGCTGACTTGAATCGTCAAGGCCTGGCGGGCGCTCTTCGGCGGATTCCCGCTGTCGGTTGCCTGCACCGTCACCTGATAGCGATTGTCTTTACCGACATCTGCCGGAATCTCGAAATCCGGAGCAGTCCCAAACACCAGCACGCCGGTGGCCGGGTTGATGCTGAACTGAGCGGCATCCTCGCCGCCAACGATCCTGTAGGTCAGTGTCTGGGCAGGGATATCGCCGTCGCTTGCCTCGACCGTGGTCACAGTCGTGGTGTTTTCGATGATGCCAAGGGTGGCGCTAGAGCCGCCGCCATTGCTATTGATCTCCGGAGCCAGGCTGGTGAAGAAAGTCCCCACACCGCTGTAGTAAATCTCTCCTTCCACATCCTTGACGTAGGCTCGAAAAGAATACGCCGTGCTGGGAGAAAGGCCGCTGAGGGCGAGTGAATAAGCCCCGAGCGCCCCTGGCGACTCTTCCACCCGCTGGGTCACGCCCGCGCCACCGGCTTTCGGGTCGGCATTGGCGCTGGATGGCGCGTAAACCACGCCCCGCTCGCTGAGAATCTTACTTCCACGGGCCAGATTCCCGCCAATCACGGCGGAAGATGCCGTCACGGCGTCCGTGCGAGGGGTCAGGTGAGGCCCGGGGTAGAGCACCGACTGGATGCGGTAGCCGGTGCCGGTAGGGGCACCACTGCCACCTTTAGCCGCATCGCCCCAGGTGGTGATCGAGCCATCCGCCTTCTGCGCCGCAAATGCATCCGGAGCTGCAAAAATGGCCGTATAGCCGCTATCCGTCGGTGCGCCACTGCCACCCCTCGACGCATCTCCCCAGGTGGTGATCGAGCCGTCCGCTTTCAACGCGGCAAATGCCCATGAGTTCGAAAAGATCGCCGTGTAGCCGCTGTCGATGGGTGCGCCTCGGCCGCCATAAAAGGGGTATCCCCAAGCCGTGATCGAGCCGTCCGCCTTCAGCGCGGCAAAGGCCAGACTGGATGCAGCGACCGTTGTGTAGCCGCGGTCCGTGGGCGCGCCAATGCCGCCATAAGCGGGGTCTCCCCAAGCCGTGATCGAACCGTCCGCCTTCAGCGCGGCAAACGCCTGAGTGGCTGAATAGATCGTGGTGTAGCCGCTGTCCGTGGGCGCGCCAACGCCGCCATAAGCGGAGCCTCCCCAAGCGGAGATCGAACCGTCCGCCTTGAGGGCGGCCAAGGCATTGCTCGTTGAAAAGATCGCCGTGTAGCCGCTGTCCGTGGGGAAGTTGTCGGCGCCAAACCCGTTCCGCCCCCACGCGGTGATCGAGCCGTCCGCATCCAGCACGGCAGTTGCGTGCAGCGCGGTGGAGATGCCGATGTAGCGACCGCCCGGCCCTGTGGGATGGATAGAAATACTTCCCCAACCGGTGATCGAGCCATCGGCCTTGCGAGCGACAAAAGATTGATACGACGAATAAATTTCCGTGTAGCCACTGTCAGTGGGAGCACCTTCGCCGCCATATCCCGGGATCCCCCAAGCCCTGAGCGAGCCATCCGCCTTCAGCGCGGCAAAGGCAAAACCGTTCGAATAGATCGTGGTGTAGCCACTGTCGGTGGGCGCGCCGCTCCCGCCTCTCAATGGATCGCCCCAAGTGCGGATCGAGCCATCCGCCGTCAGCGCGGCAAAAGCATGCAAGTTCGCAACCTGCCGCCCGGTGGTAACACTGCCCGCCTTGGAGCCGATCCGTTCGTTCGGCAGGATTTTCGGTGTCGATGCCTTCCAGTCGGCGTATTGCGCTTGGGCGATGCTGACGGAAAAGCCCGCGAGTGCGGCGAGCGCGAGCAGACTGTGGCGGAAAATTGGACACGCATCCCTCGGAGTTGTTTTTAGCCAAGTGACAAGAGGCTGAGCAATGGACAAAAATAGGCGCTTCATAGAGTTCGCTAGACCAAGGGTCATCGCGCAGCCAACGGCGAGGCGTTTCACCGTGAAATCTAGGTGAAACACAATTTCATAGCCAGCACCGGACCAACAAAAATCTCGGCAAGTCTCTTACCTTAAACAAATCCCAACAAGTCCCAACGACGCACCTATCAAGCGGATATAATCCGCTTGCCAGAGAAAACCGAGCGAATGCAAGCCATCCACCGAAAAGGACGGAAAAACCGCAAGCACACGCTGCCACTCGCGCAGCGCACTTTTCTCATCACCTCGCACCGCCGCCATCGACGCGCGAATCAAAGGATCCGACAAGCCCCAGCGCAGCCCAAACGCATCCAACTCACGCTCCGCCAACTCAAAATTACCGGCATTCCAAGCGACCAAAGCATTGGCGAGATGAAACACACGCAAGTAGTGCGGGTTCGTCTTATAAGCTTGCTCAATGAGACGCCCACCTCTCTCCAAATCCACATTTTGATAGCAGAGCAAAGAACCAATTCCACCCAACAACATCGACGGCGAATGACTCGCCCTCCCCTCCAAAGACACGGCGATTCGTATCAACTCTGCCGATTCACCATGCACGGCTGCCGCAAATCCTTCTGCTAGAATTGACCACGGATCTTGCGAGCTCAACCTCACCGCCTCAGAAGCATGCCTGCGAATTTCATCTAACGGAGGATCCCCTAACCAACGTGGCTCCATGCCTAAAGACGCCAAAATCACCACCAATGTCGAATGAGTCGCCGCCTCCAACGGACTTTCTATCACTGCCTGCCGCAAGGACTCCAACACTTGAGGGAGTGATTCATATTGAAAATCTGCTAGATAAGTTCGCCCCAAGAGCACCGCTTCAAACACGCTGAGCGAATGCTCCGACTTCACCCGTGCCAGTGATGAAAGATACTGACTCACCACTCCGCAATCCTCTCCGATCGCAGCTGACAATTGCTGCGGAATCATCGCACTAAAATCATATATGTTAGTCAAATTCACCTCCAACTCCTCCTGATGCACCCAGATCGGCACGCCACCCACACCCTCAAGCAAACGCATCCTCAAAATCAACGACGCGCCCTTGCGCTGCACACTGCCATCCAGCACGAAATCCACAGGGTAACGGCTCGCCAAGCGCGTGGGATCCACCCCCTCAGACTCTAGCAAATGACGCAAAAACGGCCCAACCACCTGCAACCGATCTTGCTGGTGCAGCAGCAGGCTCAAATCTTCCGCCAGCACGACCGGCAAGTGCCGCCAAGATTCCTCCAAGCCCAGATTCTTAAACTCCAACAACCCAATCACCGGAATCTTTCCCTCCAACAACTTCGTAGGGACCGGTTGTGAACAGACATCAAACACCAAAACATAGCCCCCTGTCGCCAGCTGCATCCTCATCTCATCCCGCGCGCCCGGCCCGGCATAATACGCCTTGAGCGCACGGCGCAAGCGACTTGCGTGCACCCGCACAAGGCTGTCCAAATCTGAATCATAATCACCTGCTAGATGAAAGCAACCCGCAGCAATTCCCTTTTGACTGAGCTCTTCCCCCCGCCCGGCAAGCGTCTCTTCAAACAAATAACTCAACAAGGCAAGCATCCGCCGTGACACTCGGATCGGCTCGAAAACCAGAATCCGCGCCAAGCACCCGCGCAAAACCACGGTCTCCCGAGCGGAATCTGAGAAGCCAGCGGAGCAGTCGGACATCTGCCCGCGACCCTTCGTGCAAAGGCCGCGCATTGCAAGGGGCGATTCACTCCTTCACTCAATCTCACTCAACGATCTCCGCACGCGGAATCGCCCGAGGAATTTCCGGCTCCACTGGAGTCGCCCGCAGCACCTCGCCGGGCAAAGCCGCCTCCTCGACAGGAGCGGCCCTTTGCGGCGGCGCTTCATCCACTGGAGGATAGTGGCGCAGCGGCTTGACCAAAACCGCCTTGGGTGAAGGTGTTTCCTCGATGACCGCCGCCTTCTTCGGCGCGACCTCAAGCTGGCTCTCACTGGGTGGATTTTTCCGCATTCGCACCTCCACCCGTCGGTTCGCCGCTTGCTCGTCCGCGCTGCCAGATGTCACAAGCGGTTGGTAGCGGCCAAATCCACGGGTGATGATCTTCGCGGGATCCATGCGCAAGGATTTCACCAAATAATCCCTAACGGAGTCAGCGCGTTTTCGTGAAAGCTCAAGATTGAACTCATCCCCGCCCACCAAGTCCGTGTGCCCCTCGATCCAACAGAAAAGCCCTGGGTTCCGATCCATCAGCAGACCAAGCTTCATCAAATTCACCTTCGCACTCTCTCGGAGTTCCGCGCGATTGAACTCAAACAACAAGTCACTCGGCAGCATCGTTTTCGCACCCAGCAAGGCCTTCGACGGCAAACTGAGCATTGAATCTAACGAAACCATGCCCTCCATCGTCCCCTGATCAACTTTACCGTTGGCTCCCTGCCGGATCAGATCTTCGGTAAATTTCCCCAAATCCAAGTCATCTGGCTGCACTGCCCCGGGATCCACAGTGACTTGGCCGATCTCCGCCGGCCGGATGGATTCCGCCTGTCGCCCGAGTTCCGGCAAGTCCGCCTCAATTTCAAAGCCAGCAGAAACCTCCAAGGCCGCCGCAGCGGGATCCCCCTCCCTTGCCGGATTGTTCAACTGAATGGCGTAAGAAGCTTCCACAATTTCCGGACTGATATCAATCTCCTCATCCTTGGGCAACAAATCCAGCAGCTCGATCTCATCCAACAACGCACTGGAATCGCTCGGCGGTTGGATCACCTCCTCGGGCGGCAGCGCGCGCTCCGGCGCAAAGGGCTGCACCTCCATTTGCCGCAAATCCGTCGGACGCGTGCTCAACTCTCGCGCCTCCTCAAATTTAAAAGCGATCTTCATACGATCGAGCGCGAAAAACACCATCACATGCAACAGCAATGAGGCGATCATCGCCGCAGCCGCCCACCAGCCAAGATGATCCGCGCCGGGAAGGCGAAATGCCCCCCCGCTTCTTGATGCGCTCCATGAGTAGCCTGCGGCCATGCGCCGACTATACGCGGATCTAATGTGCTGGCAATCACTGGAAATGCCCTTTAATTTGCCAAAGGCACGCTCTGTGCTCTCATTTCAACGACTCCTACCACCATGGCTGCCAAAAAATCTGCGAAAAAATCAACAAGTCCCCCAGTGGAGGCGACTCGAACTGCGGCGAAAAAAGCCGCTGCCAAGCCCAGCGTCGCTCAAGCCAACCCAGCCAAGACGGCTCAAAAAACCGTCGCAAAAAAAGCGATTGCCAAAAAAGCCGTCGCAAAGACCGCGAAAAAAGCCCCTGCGAAGACCGCATCGGCGACCAAGCCAGTCGCAAGCGTAACAAAGAAGGCCACCGCTAAAAAATCTACCCCACTCCCCACGCCGAGCGCTCCACTTGCAAAAAAAACGGCTCCCAAGCCCTCGCTCGACGCCATCGCCCGCGCCGCCTACTTGAACTACCGTCGCCGGATCGAACAAAATTTGCCAGGCGACTCACACGGCGACTGGCTGGAGGCCGAGCGCCAATTTCACCAGACCGATTGAGCCTTTCTACCGGAAAAATCGCGCCTCACCGCCCGCCTCTGCTTGAAATAACAGCACGCGCAAGCCCCGGCGTGATTTTTCAACTCTTCCGGCTTGGACAAGCCAGACAATCCCGCTCAAAGTCCCCCGCGTGAACCCCTGCTCATCGATTGGCATTGGCCTGGCTGGATTCGGAACCGTTGGGTCCGGCGTCTGGAATACCCTGCAGCGAAATGGCGAACTCATCACCGGCAGAACCGGCGGCGAGCTCTCCCTGCGCGTTGCCAAAATCCTCGTGCGTGACCTCACCAAAATCCGCGCCACCACCAGCGACCTCCCGGCAGATATTCTCACCACCGAGTGGCGCGCACTCGTCGCCGATCCTGCCGTGGACATCGTCGTCGAGCTGATTGGCGGGACCACCGACGCCTTCGACATCGTCGCCGCCGCCCTCCGCGCAAAAAAACCCGTAGTGACGGGCAACAAGGCCTTGCTCGCGGAACGCGGCGTTGAGCTTTTCGCCCTCTCCAAAGAAATGGACACTCCCATCCATTTCGAAGCCGCCGTCGCCGGCGGTATCCCAATCATCAGAACCGTCCAAGACTCGTTCATCGGCAACCGCATCCACTCCTTTTCCGGTATCATCAATGGCACCTCCAACTACATTCTTGGGCGGATGACCGATGCCGGCCTGACCTTCGAAGCGGCACTCGGCGAGGCCCAGGCCCTTGGCTACGCTGAGGCAGATCCCGCACTCGACGTGAACGGCTGGGACGCTGCGCACAAGGCGATCCTCCTCGCCACTCTAGCCTACGGTTTCCCCATCGATCCCGCGTCAATTCACGTCTCCGGCATCGAACAAGTCCGCCCTGCCGACATTAGCTTTGCAAAAAATCTTGGCTATGCCGTGAAACTTCTCGCCGTGATCCGCGAGCACCCGGACCACTCCGTCGAGCTAAGAATCCAGCCATCCTTCATCGCCCAATCCAACATCCTCGCATCCGTCCATGGCGTTTTCAATGCCGTGGCCGTCCATGGCGATGCCGCCGGGGAAGCCCTCTTCTATGGACGCGGCGCGGGACAAGACCCGACCGCCTCTTCCGTCGTCGCAGACTTGGTGGAAGCCTCACGCTCGCTGCGGCAAGCATCCGGCCACCGGGGGTTCCTTCCCTACCGCGAAAGTGGCACCATTTTACCCGTTGGAGAAACTTCGACAGCCTACTATGTCCGCTTTGATGTCACCGACCGCCCTGGAGTCGTGGCAGAAATCGCACGCGTCATCGCAGACCACCGAATTGGGATTTCCGGCACCCACTCCCCTGTCAACCCAAGTGATCCAGACGCTGCATTTGTGGACATGGTCTTCCTCCTTCACACCTGTCCCTTCGGAAAACTCCAAGCCGCGCTAGCAGAAATCGAAGCGCTTGACTGCGTCAACAGCTCACCCGTGGTTTTCCGCATCGAAAATCTCGGGTGAGGCGAACCCCGCACAATCCCGGGGCGCTAAAAAAATTCACCCAAGCAATCCCGGCGAGGCCATCAAAGCCGCCCGGCAGCGAGCCCCGCCTGCGATGCAGGAAAACGGAAGTGCCGATGAATGCTGTAGTCAAAGAGCACATTCTCCCACTTCACGCCCGCGCCCATATTGTGCACCACCCAAGGCTCCCCCGAGCGCTCAGCCGGACCGGGGACCACGATGCCAATGTGCATTTCCGCATTGGCCAGCGACCAAACCACCACATCCCCAGGTAAATAATCACTTGCATCGCGCGTCACACTTACCGTCTCACAATTCCTCTCAAAAAACACTTGGAGATTCTCCACACGCCGGTGGTCGATGTTCGGATCCGGCCCAACGGCATCCCAAAGCTGCGGGTAAAGCCGGAAGTTTTCCGCCATGTCCTCATGCACCAAAACCTGCAAATCCACCCCCAACTTGCGGAAACAACGGATCAACACATCGGAAGCAACTCCCTTACCTGGAGGCACATCCCCATCAGGATACGCGATCTTATAATACGCGGGATCGTAAGTCACCTGCTCCCCGGAATGCCCAAGCGCCGCTGCCGCCAAGCTCTCGCCAAACACCTTGGAGTCCGCGAGACTCGCAATCAAAATCTCAGCTTGTTCCGCAGACGCCTTGACCTGATTTGCCTTCAATGACGGCAGCAAGGGATTCACAAACCAAAATCCAAGCCCAAGCGCAATCGCGATGATCACCCACCCACCAAAGAAATTTCTCCGCTTCGGCTTCTGTGGGCGCGGTCCGATATACTCAATCGTGTGATAAAATCCTGATCGCTGGCGAGCCATGGTTCCTGCGCGAGAAGAAAGCAGTTGCAGGGCCGAAAAGCGATTAATATTCTCGTTTTTTTGAACAAGGTGGCTCCCTGACAAGCATCTCCTCCTCGACATTCCACCAATCCTGAATTCAAACTCACCCGCGATGACCATTTTCACCAGCACCGAGACCCTCCATTGGGGAGAATTGGACCTGCCAATCCTCGGACTTGGCAAGGATTGGCATGGAAATCCCGTCGAGCCCATGGCCGGATTTTCCGTGGTCCTCGACCCAAGCCATCTCTGGTTCATTGCCAATCACCGCAGCCCTGCCCAGCTCCACCCAAAAGCCCGGCCCGGCCTTTTCCAAGCAGAACTCTGGCAATACGACGTCGCCGAACTTTTTCTCGCAGATCCAAGCACCGGCCGCTACTTCGAGTTCAATCTCGCCCCAAACGGAGCTTGGTGGAGTTGCGAGTTCACCGCCCCACGAGTCCGGGCCGATGAAGTGGATATCGCGATGCCCGATGTTACCACCTTTTCCGAGCTTGCTCCGGACGGCGCCTGGCTCGCCGCCATGCGAATCCCGCTCGATCTTCTCCAAGCACGCTTGGATTTTGGAGCCACAACCCGCATGAATGTAAGCTTCATTCTCGGCGCTCCCCAAGCCCAGCTCATCAGCGCCACTCCGCTTCCCGGCGAGCCCGATTTCCACCAACCCGAACACTTCACCCAAGTCCAATTCACCCCAATCCCACGCTAAAACAGGAAAACTCCCACTCGCGCGAGATCGCAGCTTGGTTTCCACCGCACTACTGCTAGCATCCGCAGCGTGGCACAGCGCTTTCAAATTGAGGATCTGGTGGAACAAGACGCCTCGTGCGTGACGTTCCGGGCCGTCGATACGACGAGCGGGGAAACCGTCGCACTGCGCCGCTTTTTCCCGTGCGGCTCAGACGGTCCCGGATTGGACGCAGACGGACAAACCCGCTTCCGGGAGGAACTGGACTTGCTGGGCGAATTCAGACACCCCGCTTTCCGAAAAATTCAATTCCATGGCTGCGACCCCGTCGATGGCATGCCATTCATTGCCAGCGAATGGATCGCCGGAAGCACTCTCCGCCGCTGCCTGAACTCCGCAGCTCTCTCCCCGGAAATGGCGTTTCACCTGCTCGACACCGCATTGGAACTCAGCCAACAAATTTCAGAAACTCTCGCACATGAAGCCCTTTGGATCGAAGTCGGGCTGACCAGCATCATCGTCGGCAACGAAAACAGCGACCGACCGCTCAGCTTCTCCATTTCTCACCTAAAGTGGGTCTCCGATGAAATCGCCCCCCCCTCCGGGCTGGAAGCTCTCATCGGCCTCACCGAGTCAATCTTAGCTT
>JBILPN010000054.1:0-10815 GCA_044373865.1 Luteolibacter sp.
AGGGAAGTGATCCCGGCGATGGAACCGCTGCCGGAGAGTGTGTAGTCTTTTTCCGAGTGATTGAAGTTCAGTTCGCCAGGTGCCAATTCAGAATTGATGGAGATGGCAGTTTCCAGCGCGGTGTCGTCGAAGGTCAAGGTGTCAAGTTGTTGAAAAACTTCGCCCGTGCTGCCGGTTGTAAAGTTCTGGTTCGTGCCGCCAAGAACCCAATTGGTGCCGCTGGCACCCGTCCAAGTGAGTGCGATGGGTGATCCCTCGATGGAAACTCTGATCGAGCTGTCAAGTCCGGTGCCGAGATCAACTTGCGGGGCGAAGCGGCTTCCTGATAGAAATCCTAGATCGACGTTAGGAACTCCGCTTAGGCTTCCGTAGTTTAGCAGTGTGTATGAGCCAAAGCCGGGGGTTCCTTGGACGGAGAGTGAAATCACGCCATCATCCGCAGCGAAGTTCCCAGCAACATTGACTTCATCGGTGCCGATGGAATCGATGTCGAAGATCATTCTGCCGTCCAAGCGCAGGTCATCTGAGAAATTCATGACACCAAACAAAGAGGTCCCACCGGGAGTGATCAATCCGGAAGAGCTTAGAGTAAAATTGCCGCTGACGTCAGTTTTGGTAGGATCCTGATTGGTTCCGGTGACTGTGCCACCGAAGCTCAAGCCCTGCTCGCCAGCGTCAAGGACACCGCCACTGATGTTGATGGCAGAGGTGGCGAGTGAGGCGTCGGGCGCGAGCGAAAGGGCACCGGCCTCGATGACGGTGGCACCCGTGTAGCTGTGGGTTCCGGCAAGCGTGAGGGTCCCAGCGCCTTTTTTCGTGAGTTTCCCGCTGCCAGAGATTCCCGTTGCAAAGCTTACATCATTGCCAGCGGTGTCGATGTTGCCGCCGTTGGTTCCCAAGGCTCCGAAAAAAGGTGATAGGTCTGTGTTGATTCCAACATATTTCAAGGTCCCGCCGTTGAAATTGATGGCGTTTTGACCGTTGGCATAAGTGAGTCCCTCCGTGAAAAGCCCGTCGATGCGTGAAACTTCAAAGATGCCGCTAGTGAGGTTTACTCCATCGAGAACGCCACTTGATGCACCGACTTTCAGCGTTCCTCCGGCGACGATTGTCATGCCTTTGATCGTTCCCTCATTGATGAGAGTTCCGGCAGTTAGGTTGACTGCGTTTCCGGCGGAGTTGAAGGTGGTGAAGTCATTGGCGGAGTTCATGTAGAAGCCGCTGTTCAGTCTCATCACGCCCGCGCCCGCCTTGGTTAGGCGGCCATTTCGCCAGCCAGCCGAGTATTCCAAATCCACGCCGGAGGGGTCGTTGGTCACTGCGACAGTGATTCTGCCGGCGGTTCCGCCGTTGCCGCCGATGGCACCGTAATCATTGATCGCGGTTCCGGTATTGCTGCGTGTGCTGAGGATTGTGGACTTCGCCGTGCCTCCGACAGCGATGTTGAAATTGTTTTGAGTGACAAAAGTTTGAGCTGCTCCGAGGCCGAGGCTTGCGCCGTTGAGCGTGAGAGTTGAGCGGTAGTTGCTTGCTGCGTCGAGTTGGAGGCGCGTTCCAGCGCCGAAAGTGTGAGCGCTCGAGCCTCCGTTATCCAATCCATTTGTGCCCTTCATGGTCACCTGAGTGCCAGTTCCCGAAACGGAGAGACTGCCGCCGTAAAATCGGTTGTTGGCGGTAAAAATCGCGTTGCCGCCCCCGCGGATGGCGAGACCGATGCCGGATGTGCTCATGTTTTGTGAGAGCGACAAAGAGGCACCGTTGGCCACGACGATCGCGCGGTCATTGCCATTGAAGCTAAAGGTTCCGTTGACGACGAAAGCGCTGGAGTTCACGGTGACGCGGTTTGCCACGATGCTGGCTGCGGTGAGCGTGCCGCCGGTGCCGCTGAGGACCGCATTGCTTGCGCTGTCAGAAGCGAAATTGACCCATGTTCCGAGTGTGCCGCCGTCTGCGTCTGCACCCGTGCCCGTCCGCCAGAGGTTGGAAGCGGCATCCCATGCGCCAGTGCCGCCCATGCCGCTTGTTGCTCCGTTGGCATCCCAGTGGCGGTCCACGGCCGAGGCACTCATGGTGAGAAATGAAATGAAAAAAGGAGTCGCTAAAGCCGCGAGTGCTTGCGAGCGGAAGGCTCGTGAATGGAATTTAGGTTTCATGGGATTTTGTTTTCGGTATGGGATTTTACGAGTGCAACAAAAGCAGTTGGGCCGCGTGGAAACAGCCACCCGAAAGGGTGGTATTGCGGCATGGATTCACCTGTGAATATGGATTTTTTTTGGGTGGATTTCAGTCAGGATCTTCGTCGTGCCCCGCGAATTTTTTGGCTGCATCATGGGCTGCTGGCAGGAAATTGGCGGAAACTTGTGATACTAAGGGTTTTAAAAATCATGCATAAATTCCGTGGGGCGTCTCCTACCCCTATGGGTGGTTTTTTGGCCTTTGCGCAAAGCGCTTGCTATCCCATCGCGCCTAGTGCGAGCTTGGCACGGATGAGAGTGGTGAGGATTTTTCCGGCAAGCTTGTGGGGATCTGGGGTTCTGAGTTGGCTTTGTCGCATCGTGCTGTGCGGCATGGGATGGCTGCATGCCTCGCCCACAACCTATTTGATTGATACCTGGCAGACCAGTGAGGGCTTGCTGCACAACGCGCCCACGGCGGTGGTGCAGGATGCGGATGGATACCTGTGGATCGGGACGAATAGCGGGGTCTGCCGCTTCGATGGGGTGAGGTTCGTGAGTTTCAATGGATCCGCCGCCAGTGAAAACTTGCGAATGCTGTGCTTGGAGTTTGATCGGCAAGGACGCCTCTGGGCCGGGACCGAGCAAGGGGTGATGCTGCTTGAGGATGGGGAGTGGCAGCGGAAATTTCCGGAGGTGCCCGGACCGGTTTGGTGCATGACTCATGCTCCGGATGCTGCGATTTGGTTTGGGACGAATGGTGGCGTTTGGCGTTGTGAGGGCGTGAGCGCGGTGCAAGTCGAGCAGGGGCTGCAGAATCCCGAGATTCGTTCGGTTTTGGCGGATGCGGACGGCTCCGTTTGGATCGTTGCTCGCGAAGAGGTCTGTCGCTGGCGAGATGGGGAAACTTCGACTGTGAATTTTCACACAAGCGGCATGGGGGACCGCCAGTTCCGAAAAATCACCAAGGACTTGGAGGGGCGCCCGATCGTGTGTGGGGACGGGTTTCTGCTGCGGCGTGAGGGTGCGTCTTGGGTCAATCTGAATGTTGGTATTCCATTTCCAGATTTGATCTATATGGATTGTCTATCCGCTCGCGACGGCTCGCTTTGGGTTGCGGTGCGGAATCGTGGAGTTTTCAGGCTTTTTGATGGGGTTTGGACGCAAATTGACGGGGCGAGCGGGCTATCGCATGACGACGTGCGAAGTTTGGCTGAAGACCGCGAGGGGAATCTATGGATCTGCACCAACGGAGGCGGCATCAATCGGCTCAAATACAGCCAGCTCGGAGTTTTTGGTGTGGCAGCCGGTCTTGGGCGTCATGTGACTACGGGTCTTGTTTGTGATGCGGCTGGGACGATTTGGGCAGGCACCGACGGCGGCGGAGTGAAGCGTTTAGTCGGAGAGAATTTCGAGACCGCGCAATTTGGTGGGCGCGCGACTCCGCGCTTCATTTGGTCGCTATGTGTTGCACGTGATCAGCATTTGTGGATTGGCACCTTCAGCGATGGTTTGGTGGGGTGGAAGGATGGGCGCGAGACGCGAATTCACCTCGCTGATGGACTGTTGGATTCGTGGATCCCGGCCTTGTGTGATGGACGAGAGGGCTTGTGGATAGGCACGCACAATGGCGCGGTGCAGCGTTGGAGCCATGGGAAATTGGACACATTTCGTCCCTTGGTTTCACCGCCTTCCTCGGCAATTATTTGTATGTTAGAAGATCGCGATGGTGTTCTGTGGGTTGGCACAAATGGCGATGGATTGCTGTGCTTGGAGCATGGGGAGTGGAGGAAGTTCGGCAAAGCGGAGGGCTTGCCCGACCCGGTGGTGACGGCGTTGCACGAGGATGCGCATGGCCGATTGTGGCTTGGCACGGCGGCGCACGGGATCGTGTTGTGGGAGTCGGGCTTGGCGAGAAATTGGAGTCGGGAGAGTGGATTGGTGAGTGATTCCGTCTCGCAGATCATCAGCGATGGTGGGGGGAATCTGTGGCTGGGAACAGACCGAGGATTGCAGCGGGTGAGCATTCAAGAGTTGTTGGATGCTCCGTTGGGTCAGGGTGGAAAGATGAGTCACTCGCTGCTTTTCAGTCGTTCGGAAGGCTTGCCGACACCTCAGTTTTCGAGTGGTCATGGTGGCTTGGCGACGGTGGCCAAGGATGGAAGTTTGTGGCTGTCCCTTGCGGCGGGCGCGGTGCGAGTGAGTCCGGATTCGAGTTCGAGGCCGGACTTTCCCTTGGCCTTGAAAGTTGAGTCGGCGCTTTTGGGAGGAGAAATGATTTGGCAGGACAAGGAGGCGAAATTTGCCGGGCCCTTGCGCATTGCCTCACCTGCGGCTCCGCTGGAACTGCGATTTACGGCACCCTCTTTTAAGACGCCGGAGAAGTTGCGGTTTCGCTACCGCCTTGTCGGGTTGGAGGATGTTTGGCGCGACTCCGAAGGTCGGCGTTTCGCGACGTTTTCCTCGCTTCCTCCTGGAAAATTTCGCTTTGAAGTGGCGGCGGCGCGGCCTGGCGAGGCGTGGCCGGAATTGCCAGAATCGCTTGAAATCGTCGTGCGTCCGCGGTTTTGGGAGACGGCGATCTTCCAAGTGGTGATGTGTATGTTAGGCGGGCTGGTGATAGCCATCCTTGCGCGTTGGTGGGCGCTGCGTCGCATCCGCCGCCGGATGAGCCAATTGGAGGAAGAGCGGAAAATGGATGGCGAGCGCGCGCGCATTGCCCAAGATCTTCATGACGACCTTGGGACCACTCTCACTGAGATTAACTTTCTCGGCACGCTGGGTGCGGCCAGTGCGAACTCACCGGCGACGCGTGAGCGATTGGAGGGCATCGTCGAGCGGGCGCAGCGGATGGCCAAGTCCCTCGATGAAATTGTCTGGACGGTCAATCCTTCGAACGATTCGCTTTCGTCCACCATCAACTACCTTTGTTCACGCACCCAGGAAAGTTTGGCGGCGGCGGGCCTGCGCTGCCGTCTGGAGGTGTCTGAAAGCATTCCCGATCTAACTGTGGATTCCGAGCTTCGGCACCATTTGTTGATGGCGGTGAACGAGGCGGTCAACAATGTGATGAAGCATGCCAAGGCGAGCGAGTGTCGCTTGGTTGCGCAGTTTGCGGGTGGTAGGCTGTTTGTGAGCGTGGTGGATGATGGGTGCGGTTTTGATCCCGCGGCGGTGCCAGCAGGTCGCAATGGTTTGTCAAATCTCCGGCAACGCATGACGAGTGCTGGAGGCCGTATTGCGATCGAGAGCGGAAGTGGTCTAGGCACACGCGTGCTTTTGGAAATTCCGTTGAGCTCACAACGCTTCAAGTCAACAGTTCCCCCCAAACGGGTAGTTACGCGGATGGCACAATCTGCGTTTGAATCGAAACATGCTTGCTCAAGTCGCCATGGGAAAAATCATGATTGTTGAAGATAATGCGGTGGTCCGGGCCAGCCTTGAGGAGCTTGTGAATTCCATCGATGCGTGTGAGTGTCTTTGCTGCTGCGCAAGTGGTGAGGAGGCGTTGCGACTGGTTCCAAAGTTGCGCCCGGATTTGGTGATGATGGACATTCACCTGCCCAATCTATCCGGCATTGAATGCACTGCTAAGCTGAAGGCGCAGATGCCGGGATTGGCGGTTCTCATCCTAACGGTTTATGAGGATGAGGCAAAAATTTTCCAAGCGCTCAAGGCGGGTGCGACGGGTTATATTTTGAAGCGCAGTCATCCGCGCGAGATTGTCCAAGCCATCACTGAAGTTCTGGAGGGCGGGGCTCCTATGACTAGCAGTATTGCGCGCAAAGTGGTGGATTCATTCCGTGATCCTGGCGAGGATCCCAATCCCGGCGGGACGCTTTCCCGGCGTGAGACGGAGGTGCTTCAAGCTCTTTCCAAGGGTTTATCTAACAAGGAAATCGGCGAGGAACTGTCGATCAATGTCGAAACGGTGCGTTGGCATTTGAAGCAGATTTACGACAAGCTTCACGTGCACGGTCGCACCGAGGCCGCCCTCAAGTTCTTAGGACTGCAACGCAAGAACGGCTGATAGGCTTGGTTCTGCGATCCATTTTCGCATCAATTCCTGCATGAAACCCTCCTTAATTTTGCCCATCGCCTTGCTGGCGTCACTGATCCAAGTCGCCGCCGCCGCACCGGAGACCCTGCGCATTCCGCTTTCGGGAAAAGGTCCGTCTGATGCCGTCGAGTGGGATTTTCAAATCAGTGCCGGACGCCGCGCTGGCGAGGTGGCCAAGATTCCGGTGCCCTCAAACTGGGAGCAGCACGGTTTTGGAAACTATGATTATGGCTCAGTGCCGGCGGATGAAAAGCATCAGGAAGACGGGATCTATCAGAGGGATTTTGTGGTTCCGGAATCATGGCGCGGGATGAGCGTGCGCATCGTCTTCGAGGCATCCATGACGGACACCCAGGTTTTCGTGAATGGCCAATCTGCCGGGCCGGTGCATCAAGGCGGATTCTATCAATTTCATCACGACATCACCGATAAAATCCAGTTTGGTTCCACGAACAAGCTGAAGGTCCATGTGAGTAAGGATTCCGCAAATTCAACGGTGGAGGCGGCGGAGCGCAGTGCCGACTACTGGGTTTTTGGTGGGATCTACCGTCCAGTTTGGTTGGAGGCGCGGCCAGTCCAGTCGATTGAGTGGACGGCAGTCGATGCGCGCGCGGATGGCTCGTTGCATGCGAAAGCTTACCTAACGGGGTTTGGCGCCGCGGACCGGGTGCGTGCGCAAGTGATGACCGCAAGTGGTGAGCGGGTGGGGGAAGCCTTTGAAAGTGAGTTGGCAGGTGGGGCTCCCGCCGAGTTGCGAGCGAGAATTGCGGGAGTGCGGACTTGGTCGGCGGAGGAGCCGAATCTCTATCACATCGAATTTTCGTTGATGCAAGGGAGCGTGCTGCTCCATCAGGTCCGTGAGCGCATCGGGTTCCGGACACTGGAAGTGCGCGCAGGCAAAGGTGTCTTCGTGAATGGTCGCCGCATCACCGTCAAGGGCGTGAATCGTCATTGCTTCCGCCCGAAAACCGGGCGTGCTTTGGATGCTCGAGACAGCCTTGCGGACCTTCATCTCATCAAGGCGATGAATATGAATGCGGTGCGCTGCTCGCACTATCCGCCCGACAAAGCGTTTCTCGATGCCTGCGACGAACTCGGGTTGTATGTTGAAAATGAAATTTGCACTTGGCAGAAACCGATGCTCGACACCGCCACGGCGCGCCGCGTGGTGGGGCAGATGATCCGCCGCGATGTGAACCACCCATCGATCCTCTGGTGGGCCAACGGCAACGAGGGCGGGTGGAACACCGAGGTGGATGGCGACTTTGGCATTTGGGACATCCAGCAACGCCCGGTGCTCCACCCCTGGGAAGAGTTTTCTGGATTCCAAACCAAGCACTACCCGACATGGCAGCGCTTCCAAGAAGATCTTGCCGGTCCCCACCTCGTCATGCCGACCGAGTTTCTGCACGGTCTCTTTGATGGCGGGCACGGAGCCGGATTGGAGGACTTTTGGAATGCGATGAACGCAGGTCCCAACGGGGTGGGTGGCTTCCTGTGGGTGCTCGCCGACGAGGGGATTGAGCGGACTGACCGCGGGGGGGAAATCGACAATTGGGGCACCAACGCGCCGGACGGCATCGTCGGACCCTATCATGAAAAAGAGGCAAGTTTTCTGACAATCAAAGACATTTTTTCCCCCGTGCAGGTCGCGATGAAAAAACTTCCAGCGGATTTCGACGGTCGGATCGCGATTTCAAACACCTACCAATTCCGAGATTTATCGACCTGTAAGTTCAGATGGAGCCTGACACGATTTGAAAATGGAAGCCTTACAAATGTGGGAGGGGAATTGCCTTCGCCCGCGATTGCACCAGGAGCCACTGGCGAATTGCGGATTCCGTTGCCGAAGGACTGGTCTGCGGCGGATGCGCTTGAGTTGGTGGCCAGCGACCGCGAGGGGAACGAGCTCTGGACCTGGTCATGGGCCACGCAGCGGGTGGGTCCGCCGCCGCAGGTTCTCGCGGGATCGGGTCGTGGAGCGGGTGAACTCGAGGTCGTCGAGGAAGAGCGATTCTGGCGGGTGAAGGCGGGCTTGCACGACTTTCGGTTTGATCGGTCAAGTGGCATGCTGCTGGAGGCGCGGCTGTCAGGGAAGCGGTTCCCGCTGCGCAACGGACCGTTTCTTGTTGGCAATCAGGACGGGCGAGCGCTCCAGTTGCCGCCTGGCACGCGGGTCTCTGCAAGTGGCTCGGAAATCGGCAGGGAGGCTGGAAATTCCATCGATGGATCCAGCACAAGTCGTTGGTCACAAGAGGGACGTGATTCCTGGATTGCACTGGAGTTTCAACAACCGTGTGTGGTTGACGGGCTGGAAATCGCATGGCAGCACGCCACCGAGCGGACCGCGAAGTGGCGGCTTGAAGGGTCCGCTGACGGAAAGATTTGGGACGAACTGCTGCAAGGCGAGAGCCGCCCGGGGGCCTCGCGCGTGGATTCGCGGAGTTTTACGCCGCGCAAGTTGCGCTTTGCGAGGCTCCGCTGCTTTGGAAATGACAAGAATGCTTGGAACAGCATCTTAGAGTGGAGCGTCGGCAAGCGGGCATCGCAGACTGCCGAACTCGCGCTCAGCCGGGAGGATTCCGGCGCTTGCCGCATCTCCGCGCGGATGCAAGGCCCCTTTGAGTCCTTCTCATGGACGATTCATCCTGAGGGGCGTCTCCTCTTGGACTATGCCTACAACATCGCGCAGCCCGTTGCATTTCATGGCCTCAGCTTCGAGCACGCAGAACAGGAAATTGAAAATTTTTCATGGACTGGGCAGGGGCCTGAGCGGGTGTGGGCCAACCGGATGCGCGGGACTCGTCATGGTCAGTTTTCCTACGCATTTCAGAAGTTGAAGCCTGGTGTCGATTACCAATACCCGCACCGTGCCGGTTATTATGCAGGGGTGCACCATGCGGCTCTCCGCAGTCCGGCCGGGACCCTGCGCGTGACCTGCCACCAAGACGACACCTTCGTCCGCGTCGGAACCAATGATGAGGGGGAGAAAATCATCACCGCGTGGCCTCAGGGCGATTTCTCCCTGCTTCATGCCATCCCGGCGATTGGCAATAAATTTCATGCGCCGGAGCTCGTCAGCCCCCAAGGCCAGCTGCATCGCGCGCCCGGTCGTGTCCAAGGGCAGGCGAGTTTCCAGTTCGCACCCTGAGCCACAATGGCCGGAACCTCCAGCGGCCTTGCTTGAGCCCTCGCGATTTGGTGGCTTCGTGCTAAATTCGTGATTCATCACCAATCCGCTTGCCAAATCCATGCCTTCGAGCCTAGTCCCTCAGCCCACCCCCGCACAAGCGGCCTGATCCACCATGGGAAAAACACTCATCATCGCCGAGAAACCCAGCGTCATGACCGACCTGAGCCGCGTTCTTACTAAAGTTCTCGGCAAGTTCGACAAGCACGGCACTGGCCGCGATGTTTACTTTGAAAACGAGCGCGCCGTCATCACCTCCGCCGTCGGCCACTTGGTCGAGTTGCGCATGCCGATGGGGCCGAATGGGAAGAAACTGCCATGGAAGTTCGATGTTCTGCCCGCCATTCCAGACCGTTTTGACCTCGATCCGATCCCAGACTCGGAGGCGCGCCTCAAGCAAGTTCTCAAGCTCGCCAAGCGCAAGGACATCGATTCCCTCGTCAATGCCTGCGACGCCGGCCGCGAAGGAGAGCTGATTTTCCGTTACATTGTCGAGATTGGCGGCATCACCAAGCCGGTGAAACGGCTGTGGATGCAGTCGATGACCAATGACTCGATCCTCAAAGCTTGGGAAAATCTCCGCACAGAAGAGCAAATGAAGCCGCTGGCAGATGCTGCGAAGTGCCGCTCGGAGTCGGATTGGTTGGTTGGCTTGAACGCCACTCGCGCGCTGACCTGCTTCAATTCGCGCCACGGCGGCTTCAACATCACCGCCGCCGGCCGCGTTCAGACACCGACACTCGCGATCCTGGCGCAGCGCGAAGCGGAAATCCGCGCATTCAAGGCCACGCCCTACTTCGAAGTCCATGCAACTTTCGGCGTTCAAGCTGGAGATTACCTTGGGAAATGGATCGATGAAACTTGGAAAAAAGACGAGAGCCAGCCACTTTCCAAGCCCGAGCGGATTTGGGATCAAGTGACGGCGGAGGCCATTTGTGCGCGTTGCGAGGGGAAAACCGGGGTGGTTTCCGAAGAGAAAAAATCCCAATCCCAGATTGCGCCGCAGTTGTATGACTTGACCACGCTCCAGCGCGAAGCGCCCTTTTCTGCGAAGGGGACGCTCCAGCTCGCCCAAGCGCTGTATGAGAAGCACAAAATGATCACCTATCCGCGGACGGACTCACGCTACCTCCCGGAGGACTACACCGGGAATGTTCGTGAAACCATGCAGGACATTGGAAACAGCGAGCTTGAAGTTTCCAAATACGCCAAAGCGGTGCTCGCCGGCAGTGCGGAAAACGGTCCAAGACTCAGCAAATCCCGGCGGGTTTTCGATAGCAAGAAGGTCTCAGACCACTTTGCCATCATCCCCACCGGCAAGATCGCCAAGCTCAGCGAGGCGGAGCAAAAGCTCTACGACATGATCGTGAAGCGCTTCATCGCCGTCTTTT
>JBILPN010000546.1:0-3113 GCA_044373865.1 Luteolibacter sp.
GGATTACTCCTCACTCATTTCCAAACGCCGTGAACGCTTTTCTGAACTCGAAGAAGCGATTGGCGACCCGAATCTCTTTGGTGATCCCAAGCGCGCCACGGAGATTCTGCGCGAGCATGGCAAGCTAAAGCAGACCCTCGCGCTGTGGGATCAACTGGCGACAACCAAGCGAAATCTCGCTGACAACCAAGAACTTGCGAAGTCAGACGACCCCGATTTTTCCGAGATGGCGGCGGAGGAAATCCCGGCACTTGAGGCGGCAGTGCTGCGCCTCGGCAGTGAGCTGCAATACGCCCTGCTGCCCTCAGACCCAAGCGAGGACCGGGACGCGCTCATCGAGATCCGTGCCGGTGCCGGTGGCGATGAGGCCTCGCTTTTCGCCGCAGAACTCATGCGCATGTATCAGCGCTACGCAGACTTGCGCGGCTGGAAGTGTGAGCACCTGGAGAGCAGCCCCTCGGAGGTCGGCGGCTTCAAGGAGGTGATTCTTAAAATCACCGGTCAGGAGGTTTTCCGTTATTTGAAGTATGAATCCGGCGTCCACCGGGTGCAACGCGTGCCCGCAACTGAAACCCAAGGCCGCGTCCACACCTCAACCGTTACGATCGCCGTGCTCCCCGAGGCGGAGGAGGTGGATGTGGAATTAAAACAGGAGGATCTCCGCATCGAGGTCTGCCGGGCTGGCGGCGCGGGCGGCCAACACGTGAACCGCACGGAATCCGCCGTGCAAATCTTCCACTTGCCCACCGGGCTCTACGTCCGCTGCGAGGACGGACGCTCGCAAATCAAAAATAAGGAAATGGCGCTGCAGATCCTGCGATCCAAGCTCTACGAACAAAAACTCCGCGAACAACAGGAGGCCTACTCGACTCACCGCCGCTCGCTCATCGGCTCGGGCGATCGCTCGGAAAAAATCCGCACCTACAATTTCCCGCAATCTCGCGTGACCGACCACCGGATCGGCCACACCTCGCACAATCTCACCGGAATCATCGCCGGCGATCTCTACGAGTTCACCAACGAGCTCCAAAAGACGGAAATGGACGAGCGTCTCGCCGAAGCCGGACTCTGAGCCGCCGCCGCAAGTGCGCCCGCTCACGCGCTTGCTTGCTCACCCGAGAAATCCCGTCAACGGGCTCGTCGCATGGGCCTGCGCGCTCACCTCCGGCAGCCCGAGCTCGTAGGCTTCACGCCCGGCTTGCACCGCGATTTTGAAAGCCGCCGCCATCCGCACAGGATCGCTGGCAATGGCAATGGCGGTGTTGACCAAGACCGCATCCGCCCCCAGCTCCATGGCTTCCGCCGCATGACTTGGCGCACCAATCCCGGCATCCACGATCACCGGCACGATGGCCTGCTCGATGATGATGCGAATTTGATCGCGAGTGACAATGCCGCGGTTCGAGCCGATCGGCGCGCCCAGCGGCATGACCGTGGCCGTGCCCACTTCCTGCAAGCGCTTGGCCAAAACCGGATCCGCATTGATGTAAGGTAAAACGGTGAATCCCTCTTTGACCAAAATTTCTGCAGCCTTGAGCGTCTCGATCGGGTCGGGCAACAAATAGGTCGGATCCGGGTGGATCTCCAGCTTCACCCATTTCGGCAAACCCGCCGCGTAGGCGAGCCGCGCCAGACGGACAGCCTCCTCGGCATTCATCGCCCCGCTCGTGTTTGGCAACAGCAGATACTTCTCAGAATCAATGAATTCCAGAATATTCGCATACGGGTCACGACCGCCACTTAAGTCCGCACGGCGGAGGGCGACGGTCACAATCTGCGTGCCGCTTGCCGCCAAAGCTGCGCTCATGGACGGGTTGGATGGAAATTTACCCGTCCCCAAAAAGAGGCGGGAACTGAAGGAACGACCGGCAATGGTGAGGGTGGACATGAGGAAATTTTTCAAAGTTAAGCCGTCAGTTGGGCCGCAAGCCACGCTTCAAAGCCAGCATGATCCGCCATGTCGTATTGCCAACTGCGGAAGCCAATGGCCTGGCCGGTCGCGATATTCTGCGGCAGATCGTCAATGTAAAGGGTGGACGCCGGATCAAGCTGGTGAGTGGCGATGGCGTGCTGGTAAATCTCAGGGTCTGGCTTGATCGAGCGGGTCTCGAACGAGAGAACCCCCGCATGGAACAGCGAAAACTCCGGGTAGGTCTCGAAGATCCACGGGCAGTGAATCGCATTCGTGTTCGAGAATAAAATGAGCCGATGCCCCTCTGCAACGAGCTTGCGGACGCAGGCCCACATCGGCTCGTTGGGAGTGAAAATCTGCTGCCATGCCTGGCAGAATTCCTCTGGAGTGGCCTCGCTTCCAAGGACTTCCAAGGCCCAATCCACGTAGGCGGCAGGGTCAATAGCTCCTGTCTCAAACTCGTCTTTACGCTCGAGCAAGCAGGCGAGCCGCGCCGCTGGGTCGGTGGTCCCAACTGGCAACAAGCGCGCCAGCGAGGTCTCGAAGTCGAAGTCCAGCAGGACGCGGCCAATGTCGAATAAGAAGGTCATAAGGGATGATGGATCAGGAGTCTGGGGCGAGGAAGGAAAGCGCTAGGCGGCCGGTGATGATGAATCGTGAAGGATGAAATGCGCAGCCGCGAGGGCACCGGCGTTCCGGTCGTGGCGGGCAAGCGCCACTTTCATCAGACGCCACGCGCGGGCGTCAGCGGCCAAGAGGGAAATCACACTGTGCTGGAGCGCGCGCGCGGTGTCTGCAAGCTCACCCCCGCCGATTTTCCCCAGCAATTCTAAATTCCCCTCCTCCTGGCCCGGAACCAAGTGGTGAATGAGCATCGGGCAGCGCGCCGCGATCGCCTCGTGAACCGTCGCCCCCCCTGCCTTACCGACCACAAGGTGGTGGGAATTAAGCAGTTGCGGCACACGCCGCGTCCATGCAAGCAAGCGGACACGCCCCGGGTACGCCAGTTGGAGCGCTCGCGCCCGACGGTAGAGGCGCCGCAGGTTCCGCCCGAGGATGATGGTCAGGGAAACCGTCGGCGAGGCGGCGAGCAAGGCGGCACCATGCTCGGAAAGAAGCCGCTGCTCGGAGGTCGGGAAATACAAGACCCGGAATGGCTGACAGCCGTCCGCAGCATCCACTGGCGCCAATTTTGCAAAAT
>JBILPN010000547.1:0-3110 GCA_044373865.1 Luteolibacter sp.
TGTTTCTGGCGAGCTTGGCCGTGAGTGGCAGGATTTGCTGGATGAAGTGATGGGACAACTCAAACCACCCGCTCGTTGATATGAAAATTCTGCAAATTTTAGGCTGCTTGTTGAGTTTGGGTTTTGGTGTGGTGCAGGCGAGCGAGGTTTCTGCGTTCGATGCCGCGAACGAGAAATTCTCTGCCGGGGACTATGCGGGTGCGGTTGCGGCTTACGAAGCGCTTTTGGAGGCGGAGGGGCCGAGCGTTGCGGTGTTATACAATTTGGGAAACAGCTATCAGAAGTTAGGTCAGCTGGGTCCGGCGATTTTGGTTTACGAGCGAGCGCGCATGGTCCGCCCCCGCGACGGGGATGTGGTGGCAAATTTGGCGCTGGCACGCAAGCAGGCGGCCTTGGCTGATGAGCAGGCGCAGGCGTCGTGGGTGGAGGTTTTCTTCCAGCATTTGAGCCGGCACGAGTGGGCGTGTTTGGTGGCTGGAGCAGCGCTGGTGATCGGTGTCGGCAGCTTGGTTGCGGCCGGCGTGCGGGTGTGGAGCCGGGCGCTGCGTGGAAGTTTTCTCGCCGGTTTGAGTTTGGCGGTCTTGTTGATGGGCAGTGGAGCTGCAGCGCTTTATTTGCGGCGTGGCGAGGCGGATCTTGGGATTGTCCTCGCGGCGGAAGCGGCAGTCCGCTTGTCGCCATTTGGCAGCGCTGAGTCTCTGGGGTCTCCGGGCGCTGGGAGGAAAGTGCGGCTTGGACAGAAGTCTGGTGACTTTCAATTCGTGGAAGTCCCGGGAACGTCTTTGCAGGGCTGGGTCTCGGCAAAGGAGGTCGCGCGCATCCTCACCAACGAGGATTGAGTGAGGCCGCCAATTTCAGCCGTTGCTGATGCAGGGCGGGCGGGGGATTTAGCGAAAGATCGCGAGGATCGGGCGGTGGTCAGATGCTTTTTCCCAGCCCTCGTCATCGATGATTTTTGCGGCGGGGAAATCCACATCGCTACGGAGCGCGCGGTTGACCATGGTGAAGTCGATGCGCGAGTAGATATCGTGAGGCGCCCAGTGGTGAGTCCATGCGTGTTGCTTGGAGTCCTTGGCGGGGATGGCCGTGAGGTAGGTGGGATCGTTGTAGCTGCCGGTGATGGTTCGGACCGAACGAGTGGCGCGCGTGTCATTGAAGTCGCCGTAAACTGCGATGCGAGCTTGCGGGTCAGCGGAGAGGATCGAGTTCACGTGCTCGCGGAGCAGCCGAGCTTCGTTTTGGCGGATGGCTTCTTGGTCGCCAAGGTCAGAATCTCGTTTGGATTTCAGGTGGACGCCGATGAAGCGGTAGTTTTTGCCGTGGGCGGCGAGGCTGGCGTCGAGGATGCCGCGTCCCATGGCAAAGGTTGTGCCTTCGAGTTGAAACTGCAAGCGCTCGGGTTTTGCGGTGGAAGTGATGGGGAAGCGTGAGAGCAGGCCGAGGTGGCGAGTGGGGTCCGCACCGCCAGTGTGGTGCGAGTGCGGGAGGTCGAGGCCCTTGGCTTTGAGGCGTTCTTGAATTTCTGCAAGGTCGGCAGCGGTGCCAATTTCGCAAAGTCCGATGACATCAGGCGTGTGGCGGGAGAGGATCTCGATGACCGCTTGTTTTTCGGATTCCGGCTTTGGCGAGCCCTTGAGGAGTTTCCGGTCCACATAGCGGTCCATGGTGAGCCAGTTTTCCACGTTGTAGTTGATGAAGCGGAGTGTTGGGCCATTGAGCTCTTGGGGCTTGGAAGTCCTTGGTGCTGTGGGGCTTGCTGGCTCGCTTGCAGGTGTCGGTGCGCTGCTGGCAGGTGCGGCGCTGGCGGTGCTTTCCCAGTCTGGGGAGCCCGCTTTTTTCTGGCATGCGGTGCTGGCGAGGAGGGCAACAGCACAGAAAAGCGCCCCGAGGGCTCTCGGGGCGTGTTTCAGGGTGGAGGAGGCAGACCGGAATTTTGTCGCCATGAGTTCAGGACTCACGGGGTTCTTTGCCAGGGACTTCCTTGACGCGTGTTTCGGTTTCCGAGCGCGTGATTTCGTGTTCGAAATCTTCGCGAGCTTTTTTAAATTCGCCCATGCTTTTGCCGATTCCGCGCGCGAGCTCAGGCAGTTTCTTCGCTCCGAAGAGCAATAGGATTATGATGAAAATCATAATCATTTCCTGCATTCCAATAGGTCCCATAATAGTGTTTGGTTGTTGGTGAGAGACTAAGCCGTGTAATCAAGCGACGCAATGCTTTTACCAAGGAAGCTGGCTTTACGCGCGGGTTTGCGGGTTTCTTGCAGGGGCTTCTTGCCTCAGTGGCAGACCGGGCAGTTGTTGAGCGAGGTGAAAAAGTCGTTGCCCTTGTTGTCCACGAGGATGAAGGCGGGGAAATTTTCGACCGTGATTTTCCAGACGGCTTCCATGCCAAGCTCCGGAAAGGCGATGACTTCTTGGGAGCGGATGTGGTCTTGGGCAAGGAGTGCGGCGGGACCGCCAGCGGAGCCGAGGTAGAAGCCGCCGTGGGTTTTGCAGGCGTCGCTGACTTGTTTGGAGCGATTTCCTTTGGCGAGCATGACCATGGAGCCGCCGTGAGATTGGAAAAGATCGACGTATCCATCCATGCGCCCTGCGGTGGTCGGGCCGAAGGAGCCGGAGGCCATGCCCGCAGGGGTTTTGGCGGGGCCTGCGTAGTAAACGGGGTAGTTTTTGAAGTAGTCCGGCAGTTCCCCGGTATCATCGAGGATTTCCTTAAGTTTCGCGTGGGCGATGTCGCGAGCGACGATGATGGTGCCGGTGAGAGCGAGGGCGGTGGTGACTGGGTATTTGGAGAGAGTGGCGAGAGTGGCCTCCATGCCGAGATCGAGATCGATGGGGACGCCCTTGAATTTCCAATCGCGGTAGGTTTCCGGGATGAAGCGGCCGGGATTTTTTTCGAGTTTTTCGAGGAAGATGCCGTCTTTCGTGATTTTTGCCTTCGCTTGGCGGTCGGCGGAGCATGAAACGCCGATTCCGACGGGGCAGGAGGCTCCGTGGCGCGGCAGGCGGATCACGCGGATGTCGAGGGCAAGGTATTTTCCTCCGAATTGGGCACCGATTCCGATTTCACGGGCCATGGTGAGGAGTTCATTTTCCAGCTCGATGTCGCG
>JBILPN010000548.1:0-3106 GCA_044373865.1 Luteolibacter sp.
AGATTTCCGACAGTTTCTCAATCGCGTGCGCTCGGGTGGTCATTATCTCAATCTGCTGCTGCGGAATATTCTGAATGTCTCAGCCGCAGAGTCAGGGCGTGTGCCGGTCAGCGCCACTGAGTTCTACCTAGCGGATTGGGCGGATGAAATTCGCAATATCCTTGAACCGATTGCTGAGTATCATGGTGGATCGATTCACTGGGGCTTTCCAGAGGATGATGAGGCGCGTTGCCGCACGGACCAAGTTCGCTTGACACAGATCGCGCTGAATCTGGGACAAAATGCGCTTAAGTTTGGTGCTGCAAGTGGCGTTCCGGTGCGCATTCTTTTGGATAGACGAGAGGATTGTTTTCACATGGTGGTGGAGGACGGAGGTCCGGGAATTGGTGGGGAGAGTTTGCACGCGGTCTTTGGCGAGTTTTCACAAGCTGGTGGTCAAGTATCTCCGCTGGATGAGGGCGTGGGGCTCGGCCTGTCAGTGGTGAAAATCAACACCGAGCTGCTCGGTGGTTCGGTGACGGTTGAGTCTGGCAGATCGCGCGGCGCGCGCTTCGTCGTCGTAATTCCAGATCTTCCGCTGCCGCCACAGTCGCCAAGAGATCGCAAGGGCCATCGCGAACTTGCTTGTGAATGAGCTTGGCGGCGGCACGCATTCATTCAAATGATTTCAACATGCGAGCGCTCATCGTCGAAGACAGTTTTGAGGATTTACTGAATCTACGCACTCTTTTGCAGCGGATTCCAGAGATGGAGATCGTCGCAGAGGCCTCCACTTTGTCGGCCGCGCGTCAAGCGGCCACCGAGCACCGACCGGATCTGGTCTTTCTCGACATCGAACTCGGGATGGAAAACGGATTCGACTTGATTGAGAACCTAGCGAATGAAACTCGGGTGATTTTCCTAACGGTCCACGTCAATTATGGTGCGAAGGCCTTTGAGGTGAACGCGGTTGATTACCTCGTCAAGCCGATCACGGAGGAGCGCTTGCTGGGAGCCTTGGCCCGTCTCAGGTCGCCGGGAAGCTCGCCGCTGACGCAGGTCATGGTTTACCGTGCTGGTGGGCAGCGCAATCAACTTGCACTGGAAGCGGTGGCGGCGATCAAGGCGGATCGCGACTACAGCATCGTGCTCTGTGGCAGCCGTGAGTATCTGGACTCTCGACGCTTCAGCGAGTGGGTCCAGCTACTGGAAGGGAAGGGCTTTGCACAACTGGATCGCTCGACGCTGCTGCGCCTCGATTTGGTGCTTTCCTGGCTGCCCTATCGGCCGGGCTTCGCGCTTCGGTTTCGGAATTCTTCGCTCGAACTGAAAATCGGCCGCGCCGCAGCGCAGCGTTTCGAGGAGTTGATGGGAAATCCGTGACTGGTGCGATATCTCCGTGTTTTTCCAGGGACACAAAAGGGTCAGTCCTAGCTAACAAGCATCTCTTCTAGCTTGGCAAGATTTAGCTTGAGAATCGGATGATCATTCACCCTGCGGATTGCCCGGGTCACGTTGCATTCGTGCCCCATGCCGAGACGTGTTGCCACCCAGCGGTTCTTGACGCCAGTTCGCTTCCGGATCAGCACGGCAACCAAGGTGGTTTCCTCGATCCATTTCCCTTTGCCTTGCAATTGCGAGGACTCTGTCGGGGCCTTCAGTGCATGCAAAGCCGCCACCGCGATTTGCTCTGCTGCGTATTCATCATGCGCGCTTGCGGCTTCGCCAGCCACGCTTCCGCGTCTTCGTTTCGGCTTGGTAGTTTCAGACAGCGCCTCCAGCACCTTCTCGGCGAAGCTCTTATCCCCAAGATGCCAGCCTCGCCGCAACTCTGTAAGTGATTCATCCGTCATCGCTCCTTTGGGGTCCAAGGCACGCGCTTCCAAGTAGTTTGCATACGCCTTACAGCCCCGAGCGTCTTCTGAGAGTTGAAATGCGCGCAGCACTCTCTCGGTTTCCAGCCAGTCAGGCTTTTTGCTCCCGGCATAATTGCCGAAACTGCTCCACCGCCAGCTTCGCAATGGCTTGCCCGTGTCCCCGCCAAGCCATCCCGCGCGCACCGGATTGAGGTGGATATAGTCCGCCAAGATTTTGAAATAACTTCCGTCTTTTTCCTCTCCGTTCACGACCACGGCCTTGTAGCGCCCCTGGAAAACGTGGCCTCTTCGTTGACGTCTCCGATTCCAGCCCTGCGAGTAAACCCCGAGCACCCATTTCATGCCCGCAACCAGATTCGGTTCCGGAGTTTCTAGAAGGAGGTGGAAATGGTTGCCCATGAGAACCCATGCATGCACCCGCCAGCCAAACCTTGCACACGCTTTTTCTATCAAATTCACCCAGCTGTAGCGATCCATTTCGTCTTCAAAAACGGACTTCCCACCATCGCCACGTGCCATTACGTGATACACTGATCCAGCCGCTTCGTATCGCAAGGGTCGTGCCATGGATGGACTAAATCAGGGTGAAACATTTGGTCAATGCTTGTTAGCTAGGACTGACCCTTTTGCGTTCCGCTGGAAAAACACGGGTGCGGACGGGAAGGTCTCAAAACGGCTTTTACAGGTAATACTGCCGGATTAGCGACTCTGCTCAACGGCAAGGCCGGAGCGGTTACTTACGGTGGTGCTCAATTCTTCACCGACACGCGCTCTTACTTTGTGGTCTACCACGGCTCTACCGTCCCTGGCGGTTGGTTTGTTCATGACAAGATTGGTAGTACGGCTACCGGTGATCAGGTGAGTTTGGGCTCTTGGTATGATGAAAAGCCGGTCATTGCTTTTGTGGGCACGGCGGTGCCGGAGCCAAGCAGTGTTCTGGTGGCTTGCATCTTTGGTCTGGGCGCAGTCAGCAGGCGCCGCAGATCACAAGCTTGATTCTGAGCATGGGTTTCAGCTAGCCGACCCTCATAAATTTTGGATTAATTTAGATCGTCCGATGCGTGCGTCGGGCGATTTTTTAATGGTTGAGGGTGAGGATCGTCTTTTACTTCTGCCAGAGTTTGGAGAAAAATCGGCCACTTTCGGTGAGTGATCCGTCTGGATAGAAGAGCCAGAATCCGCGCATCCGCCAGGATTCATGGATGGGCTGCTTCGGGTGCGGTTCGAACTTTGGATTGAGTTCGTTGCAG
>JBILPN010000055.1:0-10748 GCA_044373865.1 Luteolibacter sp.
GAGCCAGGCGAATGTTTCCAAGCAACTGAAGCAGTTGTTCGATGCGGGGGTCGTGAGCCGCCGGAAGCAGGGGACCCAAGTGATTTACGGGATCGCAGATGAGATGATTTTCGAGCTGTGCCGGATGGTCTGCGAGAAGCTGAACCGGGATGCTGTCAAGCCGGTGGAGCTTCAATTTTAAGCGGCGGCAAGCCCGTGTTTTCTCAAAGCGAGATGATGATTTTGCACAAGTAACAAACGAAGCCGGGGGCGACGGAAAAAATCCCGAGCCAGAGAGCAGGCATCGCCCACTTGAAGACCGGGCGGCCAAGCATTTTTCGATAAACAACAAAGTCAGCGATGGCGAAGCTGGCAAGCAAGCTGCCGAAAACCGCTAAAAACGGCCAAGGTGCAGGCGAACCGATGTAATCCGAAATCACGTATCCTTGGATAAACTCCGTCGCCGGGATGATCCGGATGAGGGGTGCGGAATAAAAGGCCACCACGAATTGTGCGCCAGTCAGCAGGCAAAACCAAATTCCAGCCAAGCTGAGCAGGTCGCGGAACGAATCGACTTCCCAGCGGATGAAGGCCGCCGGGGTCCTGCCAGACTTGTTTTTGGCGGCTTTGACCATGGGCGTGGCCTTGGAGGCGGACCAACGTGCTCTGTCCCAGTTTTTTAGCCGCGTCTCGATGTAGGCGGCGTTGAATTCTGCCGTGCCGGGCTCGAGGTGGGTGAGGTATTTGTAAACGAGCTTTTTGTCGTAATTCCCTTGGGCGACTTCATTCATGACCAACCGCACCATGCCCGGTGGGGGAACCGTCTTGTCCGATGGGAAATCATTCGGTGGAAGCGAACCGAAATTTTCGGGGATTTCCTGAGGATTGGAGGAATCCGAGAGGAAAAACTCGTCGGGGGCGATACGCGCTTCCGAATTTTCAAAAATTGAAAGTGGCGGCAACTGGAGCCTCCAGGGCATGGGGCCAATGTCCTCGCGCGCTGAGGTCTCAATTTCCAACTCGGTCTTGAAGGATAACATGGCGGTCTAAACGGCTGTGACGATGGGAGTGAGCGGAGCAAAACCCGACCTGAAATCCTTCAATTCTAAGCGAATCCAAGGACCTGCAAAGGCTTGCAGGTGGATAGGCCGTTCAAAAAAATCACGAAACAGCATTGGCATGGGTGGGGGGAATCAAAGCGGCAGGGGGGGCGGACCGTGCCAGAGAATTCCATGAATTTGCGAGCAATGCAAAGTTTTTTTCCCGTCGCGCAATTCGCAGCATGAGGATCATGGCCTTCAGCAAGCGGGCGGGTGATTGTGGGAATGACTCGGCATTTCCTCTCGCGGTGTTGGATTCGGGACGGCATCCAGAAAGGTGGGGCGATGCCGATTTTCAGCTGGATATGCCGCATTTTCAGTGGCTTGAGGGGGCTGATCCCTAAAATAGAAAACCCGCCGCCCCATGCGGGACGGCGGGTTTTTGTAAGGATGCCGGAATTACTTGCGGAGCGCCTCTTCCTTGGCCTTGGCCTTGGCGATGACGTCGTCAGAGACGTTGCGCGGGCAAGGTGCGTAGTGGCTGAACTCCATGGAGAACTGGCCACGGCCGGAGGTCATGGTGCGGAGGTCGCCGATGTAGCCAAACATGGCGCTCAGCGGTGCCTCGGCCTTGACGCGGACACCACCCGGCGTCGGCTCTTGGCCTTGGATCATGCCCCGGCGGCGGTTGAGGTCGCCGATGACGTCCCCCACTTTTTCCTCGGGAGCAAACACGTCGAGCTTCATCATTGGCTCGAGCACTTGAGGCGCGGCCTTGACCATGGTTTGACGATACGCGGCCTTGGCTGCAATTTCGAAGGCGATCGATGAGGAGTCCACCGCGTGGAATCCACCGTCGTTGAGAGTGACCTTGAAGTCCAAGCAGGGGTAGCCGGCAAGCGGTCCTTTGTGCACGGAGGTTTTGAAACCTTTCTCGACGGCTGGGATGAATTCCTTCGGCACGTTTCCACCGACGACCTTGGACTCGAAGATGAAGCCGGAGCCGGGCTCGCCTGGCTCGATGCTGTAGTCGATCTTCGCAAACTGACCGGAGCCGCCGGACTGCTTTTTGTGCGTGTAGCTGTCGTTGACCGCTTTGGTGATGGTTTCGCGATAGGCAACCTGCGGCGCGCCGACGGTCACCTCGACCTTGTGCGTGCGCTTGAGGATGTCGATCTTGATGTCGAGGTGAAGCTCACCCATGCCCTTGAGGATCATTTCGTTGGTTTCCTCGTCGGTTTCAACGCGGAACGATGGATCTTCTTGGATCATCTTGCCAATGGCGTTGGCCAGCTTTTCAGCGTTGGCCTTGTCTTTCGGCGCGACGGCAATCGAAATGACGGGATCCGGGAAAACCATCGGCTCCAGCGTGGCTGGGTTTTTCTCGTCGCAAAGGGTGTGTCCGGTTTGGACATTCTTCAGTCCAACGAGGGCGACGATGTCACCGGCTTGGGCGATGTCCACCTCGTTGCGGTCATCGGCGTGCATTTCAACCATCCGGCTGATGCGCTCGGTCTTGCCGGTGAACGAGTTGAGGACGGTGTCTCCCTTCTTGATGGTGCCGGAGTAGATCCGGGTGAAGGTGAGTGCTCCGAACTTGTCGTCCATGATTTTGAACGCGAGGCCACGGAATGGCGCGGTCGGGTCGATGATGGCGAATTTGCCAGTTTCATTCCCTTCGGCGTCCACTTCTGGAAGTGGTTTGACGTCGGTTGGGGATGGGAGGTAATCGACCACGGCATCAAGCACGAGCTGGAGCCCCTTGTTTTTGAAGGAGGAACCGCAGTAGGTCGGGAAGAATGCGAGGTCGATGGTGCCCTTGCGGATGCACTTTTTGATTTGCTCGATGGAGGGCTCGGTGCCTTCAAGGTAGGCTTCCATAATCTCGTCGTCTTGCTCGACGGCGGTCTCGATGAGGGCGGCGCGGTATTCCTTCGCCTTGTCCACCATGTCGGCGGGGATTTCCTCGATTTTGAAATTTTCCGGCTGGCCGGATTCGTCCCAAACGTGCGCTTTCATCGTGAGGAGGTCCACGACGCCGACGAATTCACTTTCCGTGCCAATTGGCAGGACCATGACGAGCGGGTGGGCACCGAGGATTTTCTTCACTTGGGCGACGACGCGGTAGAAATCCGCGCCGATGCGGTCGAGCTTGTTGACGTAAATCACGCGGGAAACCTTGGAGTCATTGGCGTAGCGCCAGTTGGTTTCCGATTGTGGCTCAACGCCGCCGGACCCGCAGAATACGCCGACGCCGCCGTCGAGGACCTTGAGCGAGCGGTAAACTTCGATCGTGAAGTCCACGTGGCCGGGGGTGTCGATGACGTTGAATTGGTAGCCTTTCCAAAAGCAAGTGGTGGCGGCGGACTGGATGGTGATGCCGCGCTCGGCTTCCTGGTCCATGAAGTCCATGGTGGATGCGCCATCGTGAACTTCGCCGATTTTGTGGATCTTGCCGGTGAGCTTGAGAATACGTTCGGTGGTGGTCGTTTTGCCCGCATCAACGTGGGCGAAAATGCCGATGTTGCGGTATTTGCTGAGGTCCTTCATATCGGATATTGGCTTCTGGTTGGCGGGCGACGATTTCGCGCCGGGGGCAGATTCCTAGTCAAGGATCGAAGTTTGGCAATCCTAGAGTCGGGCAAGCGGGATTTTTCATCCTTCCGAGCTTGCCACGGGCGGGTGCTGCGCGTTGGTTCTTGTCGCGATGGAGGAATCCCTGATGCGTGCCGTGCCGCGACCGGTGAAGCTCGAGAACCTGTCACCTGTTGAGGTGGCCAGGCGCTTGCAGCATTTGCCAGGGCTGGCGTTTTTCGACACGGCCGGGAATTTCCCCTCCAGTGCCTCGCGCCCGGTTTCGGTCGTCGCAGCAAGGCCAAAACGCGTTTTGAGGGGCTCCATTTTCTCTGCATCCGACCGCGATGGCTTGCGTCGTGCCCTCGCCGCTCCCACGCACCATGCTGCGGATCACGGCTTTCCACTCGGCGGCCTCGGCGGTTGGGTGGACTACGAAGGTGACTTCGTTTTCGGGGATTACCGGGAAATGTTGGTTTTTTGCCATGATGACTCGACTTGGTGGGAAATCGGCGAGCTCTCCTCTTGCCTGCGGGTAACGGCCGATGCTCCCGTGGAGATCACCGCATTCGCCGCTGCCTCCTCCCGCGCTGATTTCACCCGCAAGGCGCGCCGCGCCATCGACTGGATCGCTGCTGGCGACATTTACCAAGTCAATCTCTCTCAAGCCTTTCATGCACGCGTCTCCGGTGGGTCGCTGTTCAGTCTCTACGAAACGCTCCGGGACGCTTCCCCCGCGCCGATGGCCGCCTACCTGTCACTCGACGGCCGGGAAATCCTCAGTTCCTCCCCGGAGACGTTTTTGAAAATTTCCGGTCGCGGCATTGAGACCCGGCCAATCAAGGGCACCCGCCCGCGATTTTCAGATCCTGATGAGGATCGCCGCTCGGCCTACGAGCTCCAAACGTCCGCCAAGGAAATTTCCGAACTCGTCATGATCACCGACCTTCTGCGCAACGATCTCGGGCAAGTTTGCGAATTTGGCAGCGTCGAGGTCACCGAGATGCTCCAGCTCGAATCCTTGGCGCAAGTTCATCATCTCGTCTCCACCGTCACCGGCACCCTGCGCCCTGACATCGATACTCTGGACGCGCTGGCCGCCTGCTTCCCCGGGGGCAGCATCACCGGCGCCCCGAAAAAACGCGCCATGGAAATTATCGAAGAGCTGGAAATTTCCCCACGCGGCATTTATTGCGGAGCCATTGGCTGGCTTGGCGCTAATGGTGAATCTTCGCTAAACATCGCCATTCGCACTCTGCTTCGCAGGGATGAGGAGCTCGTCTATCAGGTGGGTGCAGGGATCGTCGCGGACTCGGACCCGGAAAGGGAGTATGAGGAAACCCTTCATAAAGCCGCAGGAATTCGGTTGGCGATCGCCCTCAATGCGCGGAATTTCGCCTAAAATGGCTTTGTGGATTCGGCGTTTTTGATGGCCAACTGACCGGCCATGGCCTCAGCCCTAGAATTTCGTCGCACATCCGTAATTTGGCTGCTGACCTTTCGCGCATGAACTGCCAGTTTGCTGCTGTCCAATGACTCGCCGACTTTCGCAAATCACCGCCGCAGCGAAATGGCTCGCCATTTTACTGACCATGGCGGCGGCAATCGGCTCGGCCTCTGCGCTTTTCATCTGGTCACTTGATGCGGTCACACACGTTCGTTTCGCAAATCCTGGCTTGGTGTTTCTCCTGCCTCTCGGTGGGCTCGCCGTCGGCCTACTCTACCATCACTGGGGAAAATCCGCCAATGGCGGAAATAATCTGCTCATCGATGAAATCCACCAACCTGCTGCTGGAGTTCCCTCACGGATGGCCCCGCTCATCCTCGTGGGAACTCTCGTCACTCACCTCTTTGGTGGCTCTGCCGGGCGCGAAGGCACGGCCCTCCAAATGGGCGGCGGAATCGCGGCGACCTTTGCCAAAATTCTAAAATTGAATCCTGCCGCAGTCCGTATCCTCTTGATGGCCGGCGTCGCTGCCGGGTTTGGCTCGATTTTTGGCACGCCCATCGCCGCCACCGTTTTCGCGCTTGAAGTCCTTGTTGTCGGCCGGATGCAATACGATGCCCTCGTCCCCTGCTTCATCGCTGCCGTTGCCGCCGATTGGGTCTGTCACGCATGGGGCATCGGCCACACGAACTATCAAGTCGCTGTCGCAAGCAGCGACTTCCGCTTGGAGCCATGGCTCTTCGGAAAAGTCATGGTTGCGGCCCTTGCCTTCGGAATCACAGCCAAGCTTTTTGCCGAGTCTTCCCATCGCCTGACCGCAGGTTTCAACAAATGCATCTCACGCCCAGAGCTGCGCCCTGTGGTCGGTGGCATTGCCGTCATCGCTTTGTTCTTGCTGGCGGGTAACCCAGACTATCTCGGATTGGGGGTCATCGGGAACCGCCCCGACGCAATCACGCTCCCCGCACTCTTCACATCCACTGAAATTCCGGCCACCGCTTGGATCTGGAAATTTGCGTTCACAGTCCTAACTCTCAGTGCTGGTTTCAAAGGTGGAGAGGTCACTCCTCTGTTCTTCATTGGGGCTGCACTCGGCAACGCGCTTGCCTTCGCCTTTGCCGCTCCTACGGACCTTTTTGCTGCCATCGGCTTTGTCGCAATCTTTGCCGGAGCCACCAAAACCCCGCTCGCCTCCACTCTCCTTGGCATTGAACTCTTTGGCGCTGGCAACGGACTCTACATCGCTGCGGCCTGCATCGTCGCCTATCGCGTCAGCGGCAAAACCGGAATCTATTCGGCACAACGAACCGCTTGCGGCACATTCTCTCCTCAGAATTACGACAAGTGACTTGCCTCCCGCAAATCCACAGGCTATCCACTGCTCAGGCACGCCGCACAACATGCCCCCGTAGTTCAATGGATAGAACAAGGGTTTCCTAAACTCTAGATTCAAGTTCGATTCTTGACGGGGGCATTCTCATCCGCTCACCACGACTCAGCCGATCTGAAAAACCGCAGATCCTTCCTATCCCCGCGGATCAATCCAAAAGTTATATCTTGCTCGATTGATCTTAACTGAGCGACTGAGCCTTTAAAATCGATCTAATCCACGATTCACGGACACTGCGAATGAATGCACAAAATACTGATACGCGCGTTTAAAATGCTGGCAAATCAGACGATCTAGGCAAATTTGCGAAGATACCATACCTTTCAATCGATCTGAAATTAAGGATACTCGTGCCTAGCTTTGTCTAGGTAACATGACGCAGTCGATTCAAGAATCTCTGTATGAACGGAGCGTCACGACCGCAGTTGTATATGATGCCTCTCCGCTCTAGAATCTCGGCGTTCTGCGCTCTCTGATTCTAGATGAAATCCCCCACCGAAAACCCTCCTGAACGAGACTACTCCAAGGAATTTAGCATGGGGTGGACCGACGAAAATGGACGCAGAATACAGTTGTCCACTCTGCTTCTCGATATTGCCACGCTCTGACGCTTACTGTCACGAACTGGTAGCTTTTCAATAAAAGCAACGATCCAATCACTGATTCTATCAGTGTCTGGGGATTTGCTGCTCATCTTAAACAAACCCAGGTTTTGCCACCAAACGGTGCCAATCGACCAAGGGCGGAAGCGTGGCAAATCAAATTCCGGGTTTTTAGGCCAACCAGTAAAACCGACTCCAATGCCTCCCGGGAGTCACCGGACGATGACAGATCAGTGGCAAAATATTACGAATTTTCTGCAATAAATGCTCACAACGCTCGCGATGTTGACGATTGGTCACTCGCTCTACAACGCGTCATTCATTAGAATATTCAAGTGAAATATCTAACGATGTTTTAAATATGAATAATGAATTGAATACGGATCGCAGCGGACTTCAACCGACACTCCCATCCAAGAAAATGATGAAACATGCACGGCAACCAACGCCTCCGGAACCATTCGGAATTCACGACATTCTGTGTGTTCTATACAAAAAGCGGTGGACGATTCTTGCATTCACGCTCGTCGGACTGTCTGCTTCGGCCCTTGTTTACACCAATCGTGAGATTCTCTATCAATCTCAGGTTAAGCTGCTTGTAAGGTATGTTTTAAATCGAAATAATATTGATGCTTTCCAATCCCAACTCAGCCCAACCGGTGCCGGCGGCGATCATGTCATCAATACCGAAATCGAAATCCTGACCAGTGGAGACCTTGCACTTGCCGTTGTGGAAAAACTCGGGTTGGAACAAGTCATCCCAGATGCTCCCCCATCGGCAAGCTCCGCAGATGCAGCAGGAACGATTCTCTCATCGCTAGATGTCGGCGCGGTGCCAGGAAATGTCATCCACATTCATTATCGAAGCCCGGACCCTGATCGAACTGTCAATATCCTGTCAGAATTGGTAACCCAATACGCGGTAAAACACCTTGAAATTCACCGCTCCGCCGCGGCTTTCGAAGTGGTCGCACAAGAAGCCAGTCTCGTTCAAGAACGCCTGCGGAAAACCGAAAAGGAGTTGAATCAACTGCGCACAAGTTCTGGTATCACAACGCTTGCAGAAGCGACGGGTGCCCTCGCAACTCAACGGGCGAAAACACTGGAAAACCTAATGGCGGCGAAAGCCCTTCAGGAGGAACAACGCGCACGAATAAAGGCCCTCGGACCCGCCAAAATATCCCAACCCATCACTACGGAAATCAAGGGGATTCAACCGGGAAACGATGATCCTGCGCAACTCCCACCTTCGATCACAACGGAATATCGGACGATCTTGGACATGCTGGATGTACTTCAAAAGAGAAGCATTGATCTACGCTTGAAATTCAAACCAGGCAACACGCTCGTTCAATCGAACCAACGACAACTCATTGAACACGAAATGAAACGAGCAGCGATGCTCGAACGCTATCCTGAACTCGCGTCGCAACCGACATCATCCGAAAATAATGAAATGAGGAATCTCAAGGACTCTCTTGTCGATGAGGCCGCACTCTCTTCCATCTCGGCTAGAGTTGCGGCATTTCAAAATCATCTGAAAGAAATCAAGGAGCAGTTCAACGAACAATACGCCATCGGTGCTAAAATCGAAGAGCTCGAAAGACAACGCCAAATGCAAGATGCGGAATACCGCTCACTCGAACAAAGCCTGAAGGATGCGAAAGTGGATCAAACACTTGATCCTTCAAGAATGCCCAACATCACGGTAGTCCAACAAGCTTCGAAGCCGGTTCAGACCTATGATAAAAAAACTCACAAATTTGTGCTTGGGCTTGCCGCCTCGGGGTTCGTAATTGGCATTGGGTTCGCCTTTCTCACTGAACTACTGCTTGATCGCAGAATCAAACGCCCGACTGAGATTCAGAATCGTTTGAAAATACCTCTAATGATGACAATTCCCCGGATTGGAATCAAAGACAAAAGTGGACACGCCCTAGCCGAACCAATCAACAAAATTTCCGAATTCTCTGAAATTACGCCGAGTTCTCATCTCATGCCACGAACTGCTGAACGCCGAGCTCACTTTATCTTACCATTCACGGAAACAATCCGTGACAGAATCATCTTTAACTTCGAATTGAACCGTATTATCCACAAACCAAAGCTGATCGCTGTGACCGGCCTAACTCCAGGAGCGGGTGCTTCAACCATCGCCGCTGGTCTGGCAAAGTCATTTTCGGAAATCTCTGGTGCAAAAGTCTTGTTGGTGGACCTCAGCTCATGTCGCCCCGAAGATAATCCGGTCTTCGGAAAGATTGCCCGTCACTCTCTTCATGGGGCAATGCAATTGGCAAAGCATCAAAACTTTAAATCCGCTTCTCAAAACCTCTACTTTGCCGGCGCAAATGCCCGACGCGGAACGGATGGTTTTCCCACATTCTCACCACTTCACCTCTACGAAGTTCTTCCACATCTCCGGGCCAGCAGTTATGATTATGTCATCTTTGATATGCCTCCGATGGATCAAACCAGTCGCACTCTGGCAATGGCTGGGCTCATGGACAAAGTTCTTCTCATTCTCGACGCAAACCGCATCAGTCGCGACAACTTGCAATGGGCTTACGATGAGCTTTCCAATGGAAACGCCGATGTCTCTTGTGTCTTCAATAAGGCGAACAATGACGCTCCCAATTGGCTGCTTGGAAATTCCTAATCTTTCCCTCGCCTTGTCCGTGATCCGGATTCATCCAGATGATTCGTCTCCGCCATAAATTGATGCTTCATAGCTTCCGCTTCACTGACCAATTAAGTCTAATTGGATCTTTGTTTATCACCGCTGGAATCTTACTCCCGAAGAATCAGGTCATTCCGATCGAAACATCCGGATTATTTTCATTCGCTCTTCTCTCGATGGGATGGATTGGAATCTTTGAGCATTTCGTTCGATACAATCACCATCGTCTGGAAACTCTCGAATCAGAAATATCAAAATTAGTTAAAGCAAATAGCGGCGCATCGATTTGGTTGCTAGTTGTTTTGAATCTCTTCACGAATCAAAATACCAATCTCGAATTTTCATTTAGTTTCCTCGCCACCACATGCCTGATAGCCGGAAGCACTCGAATCATCACCCGAAAGTTTTTGGCAACGACTCTCAGGTCCCGCAACAATCTCAGATACCTTCTGATTGTGGGACCTGAATCACGTGCACATCAGCTTGCAAATCGAATCGAATCAAAACCAGAATTGGGATACAAAATATCCGGAATCATCTCAAATTCAGAGAATCCTGCAAGCAACCACTCGTGGCAGGAAAACAACATTCAAGATTCAATTCGACATCGAATCAAGAAAAACCGAGTTGATGAAATTCTAAGTTGCTTCTCAATTGAATCGCATATCAAGGAGATCGTCGAAGTTATAAAAGAAGCGAAAAATCTAGGAATCGTGGTTCGACTTTTCCCAAATCCTTTTGAGTCAAGCATCCTTTCAGGTGCAAAAATGGAAGAATTTGACAATGATTGCGTGGTAACAATTTTTCGGGAACATCATGTGTTTCAATTGCTGGCCAAACGCCTGCTTGATATATCGGTTTCAGCCCTCCTGCTCTTTCTGCTCTCGCCCTTTTTACTGGTTGTTGGAATCTTTGTGAGAGTTACCAGTCCTGGACCAGCTTTGTTCACGCAAGTTCGGGTCGGAATGAATCAACGGAAATTTCGACTTCTGAAGTTTCGATCAATGTTTGTCGGTGCGGAACAAAGACGAACTAGCCT
>JBILPN010000549.1:0-3086 GCA_044373865.1 Luteolibacter sp.
CAGGCACGCCGGACACCGTGCAAGCCTCCGCCATCAACAGCTGGCTCTTCAACACCGACACGGTGGACAAAATGCTCCAGCACCTGATGGAGGAAGGCCTCAAGGTTGAAGGCGGCGACCGCCTCGGCAAGACCATCATCTTCGCCCGCAATCATGAGCACGCGCTCTTCATCGAGCAGCGCTTCAATTTCCACTACCCGCAATACGCCGGACACTTCGCCCGCGTGATCGACAACTACGCGAAATACCCGCAGAGCCTCATCGACGACTTTTCGCAGAAGGACAAAGCCCCGCACATCGCCATTTCTGTGGACATGCTGGACACCGGTATCGACGTGCCGGAAATCGTCAATCTGGTCTTCTTCAAGCCAGTCTATTCCAAGATCAAGTTCTGGCAGATGATCGGCCGTGGCACTCGCCTCTGCAAAAACCTCTTCGGGCCGGGCCAGGACAAGGAGCATTTCCGCATCTTCGATTTCTGCTTCAACTTCGACTACTTCCGCGAGAACCCTAACGGCATCGAGGGCAGTGGTGGCGAGGCCCTTGGCACCCGCTTGTTCAAGAGCCGCGTCCAGCTCCTCACCGCCGTCCAGAGAGCACCCGAGCTGGAACCATCCGGCGCGCTCCGCAGCACCCTTGCAAACATGCTGCATGCGGAAGTCAGCGGCATGAATCCCGACAATTTTATGGTGCGCGCCCGCCTCCAGCAGGTCGAGCGATTCACGAATGCCGCCTCATGGGAGTCTCTATCAGACGCTGACATCCATGAGATCGAGAACCACATCGCCGGTCTCCCCAGCCAGATCGAAACCGATGAGATCGAGGCCCGATTCTTCGACCTCAGCGCCCTGCGGATGCAGATCGCTTTGGTCGAAAAAGATACCGGTCCTTTCGAGTCAACTCGCAAGAAAGTCATCGAGATCGCCGCCAACCTTGAGGAGAAGGACTCCATTCCGGCGGTCAAGCAACAGCTTGAATACCTCCGCGCCATCCAAACCACCGAGTTCTGGGAGGGCATGGATCTCGCCGCGCTGGAGGATCTCCGCCTCCGTTTGCGCGGCCTCGTTCAGTTCATCGACAAATCCAAGCGCAAGATCGTTTACACCGACTTTAAGGACGAGATCATCGGCGTGCGTGAGGATACCGCCATCTACATGCCCAAGATGACCGGCAACCAATATGCCAAAAAGGTTGAGGATTACCTGCGCAGCCATCAGGACGAGATTGCCATCCAACGCCTCCGCAACAATCTACCTCTCACCCCGACGGACCTCGAGTCTCTGGAAAAGACGCTGCTGACCATTGGAGAGGATGAAGGCGAGCGCCTGCTCACCAGCATGCTCCAGCTCCACGAAGTGCCCACGCTCGCGCACCTCGTCCGCCGCATCGTCGGCATGGACCGCAGCGCCGCCAAAGCCGCCTTCGCCAGCTTCCTCGACGACCGCGACCTCACGGTCCCGCAGATGCGCTTCGTCGAGCTCGTGATCGACCAACTCACTGCCCGTGGCTTCATGGAGCCCGCCGCCCTCTACGAGTCGCCCTTCAGCAGTCTCCACGCCGGTGGCCCGGAGGGGTTATTTGCAGGAAAGGTCAAGATCATCGACGGGATCTTTCACACGCTGGGGGAAACGCTGCCAAAAGTAGTGGAAGCGTAGGCCTGTTATCCTTTCGTCATTCGCTACTGACTTCCGAAAGTGGATACGGACTTACTCACAATCAATTGATTTTCAGGGATAAAAAAATTTAGCAGACTGCTTGCCATCAGATCTGTTTTTGGTTCGAGTGAACATCACACGCAATCCTGAAACCCCATGTCTTCCAACCGTAAATTCAGCTGTAGCGGATTCTTTTCCGCCTTTCTCTCAAACGAAAGCGAACTGATCGAGCTCCTCACGGAATTCGGCTTCCCGGTCCCCAGCCCATTCGCGACTGAAGATGCATGCAATGCGTTGATTGCCAGCAATCCAGGTGAGCACGCCCTGCTGACCAGTGAACTTTACAAGCTCAACGAGCTGGCGACCAAAAAAGGGACGGAAATCCTCAAGGATCTTATTGCAAAGTTCCATATCCCTGGACCCCACCCAGACTCCACGATGACCCGAGAGCGAGCGGCCCTCTGGCTCAGAAAAACGAGCAAGGGTATGTTCGAGCACGCGTTGGATCTCTTGGCCATTGACGGGCTTCAGGGAACGACAATGGGGCTGTTCCAGGGGAATTTCGCTTTTCCCATTCCAGATGCGTCGGCAGCGGTCTCCGGGTTTGAGAAACAGCTGACCGAAAACCTTGGCATGTGGAAGGGAGCTGAGGCTTTCAATCTTCGCCACTACATGGACGGCAATCTTCTGGTAATTCTCGTTTTCTGCGAGCGAACCGCTGAAGTTCAGCTGGAAATGGACAGTGCTAAGAAAGTGATGACGAGCATCCGTCGCCCGGTTTTCCAGGATGTTCTGTTCTACAACACCTCAACAGGCGAGCTTGAGATCGAGGCCGGCCAGCCGTCCCACCGGGAAATCCTCCGCAAGTCCTTTGCTCTTGGGGTGATGAACGACGACTCATTTTTCCCGGAAGAGGAGCATTGCCGGGTGCTTCAACTCAAGAATTTGGTGGACCGGTGCTTTCACCTCCCAACCAGCGGCACGCACCGCGCCATCGTTTCCGGGATTAAGCTCAAGCGGGTGATTGGCAAAAAATATCTCACTTCCGAGCACAGTTGCAGCCGCAATGACCTGATTGCCATCCTTGGTTGGAACGACACTGACATGCCGACAACGGGCTTAGGTGAGGTGGCCAGCGTCAGGATTGAGCTGGAGCTTGGACCCGGCCGCTCCGACCGCAAGACCATCGAGCTGAGCGGCACCAATCGAATCAAATTCAACCGCAGCACTCACTCAGAAACCGTTTATGAATACCTCCGCAGCTGGAATCTCATGCTCCAATCAGGATTGGCTGAAGAAGACGCTGCCTAGCCTGATCGCCGGGATACCTCACGAGATTCCAGCACAGCACCTCGGACTGGACACAATGACCGCCCTGGTGAAGCAGCGGCTGTTCGACCGGGGACTGCTGGTTCAGGGATGGGAACATCT
>JBILPN010000550.1:0-3083 GCA_044373865.1 Luteolibacter sp.
GCAGCGCAAATCCCCCTTGAGGAAGCGCGGGTGGGCGGTCACTTGGTCGCGAAAGCGGAACCATTGCGAGAGCGAGTTAAAGTCTAGGTGGTCGGTGAATTCACACAGAGCCGCCACGTCCGCCTCATCGTAGGCAGGTGAGTAAGTGACGATGTGTTTTTGGAAATAGTCGTGGGCGAGCCTTGCTTCCCAGAGTCCAGAGGCGCAGCAGCCGTCGAGGTCCGGGCGGATGTGTGGGAAGGCCTTCCAGCAGGAGAAGCCCTTGAGAGCGAGCACCAGGTGGCAGCCGGCCGCCTCCTTGACGGCACGGAGGATGGCGGTGTTGCGTTGCAGGGCGGGGATCGAGATGACGAACATGGTTTCTGGTGGTGACTGAGACTCGGAATGTGGAGGGATGCCAGCAGTTTTTGTCGATTTCCTGATCGGATGGGGAATCTTGGGTGTTGAGGGCTGGATTGGCGGTGGTGAAAAATTTTAGGTGAGACTGGAAGATGGCGAAGGGTTGTGTCGTATTGGGGGACAATCCTATGGCCGCCAACGACCTCATCAATCCCGCCAGTGTGCGCAGAAAACCTTGGTTTCTCAGTTTTTTTGGTCTTCTTGCTGCGGTGGGGCTGATTGCGCTGCCGTTTTTGGCCGGGCCGCCGGATGCGGAGAAAATGCCGGATATTGTGAGGTTCTTCGGGCATTTTCACCCGGTTTTGTTGCATTTGCCGATTGGTGTCTTCGCGTTGATTTTGTTCCAGGAATTGGGTGCGATTTTCGGCAAGCGGGGCGGGCGCACTGAGGATAGCTCGTTGTTTCCGCTATTTTTTGGAGCCGCCAGTTCGATCGTCGCGGTGCTTGCGGGATTTCTGCTGTATCATGGCGGCGAGGAATATGCGGGGAGTGAAGTGGCGGAGCGGCACTTGTGGGGTGGCTTGATATTCGCGGTGTTTGCGGTGCTAACCTTTGTTTTGAAAGCGTGGACGAAGGCCTTGGCGGGCAATCCGGCATTTTACCGGCTGGTGCTTTTTGCGAGTGTCGGAGTGATGGGATTTGCAAGTCATGATGGCGCATCGATGACGCATGGTAGCGATTATTTGACGATTTATGCGCCAGAGCCGGTGAAGAAACTCATCGGTGTGCCGGTGAAAGAGAAGGAAGCGAAGCCGGGGAAAGATGCCGAGCCGGCGGTGCAGTTCGTTTACGCTGACATCGTTGCGCCGATTTTTGAGCGGCGCTGCGTCCAGTGCCACAAAGAAGGCAAGGCCAAGAGCAAATTCCGGATGGATACCTACGAGTTGCTGGTCAAGGGCGGCAAGGAGGATGCGGGCTTGGTGCCGGGGGATGCGGCGAAGAGCAACATCGTGGTGCGGATGGAATTGCCTGAAGATGACGAGGAGCGGATGCCACCCGAGGGCAAGCATATTGAGGATGCGGAGATTGCCGTGATCAAATGGTGGATCGACAGCGGTGCGGATGAGAAAAAGGCGCTGTCCGAGCTGGAGGTGCCGGCGCTGATTCAAGAGGCGATTGGAAAGCTTTTGCCGGGTGGCGTGCCGATTGCAGAAGCCAAGGACGGTGGATCCGCGCATGGCACGCCGAAGGCTGCGTTGCCGGACGATGCCTTGCGTGCGGCGGTGATTCAGCTTTCCGAAGTTTTCCCGGGAGCTCTCAGTTTTGAGTCGCAGCAGTCCGCGTTGTTGACATTCACCGCGGTTTCGCTGCGAGGAAACTTCGATGATGCCGGTTTCAAGCAGCTCGCGCCAGTGGCGGCGCAGTTTGTGACGGTCGATTTATCCGCCACCAAAGTGACGGACCAGACGGTCGCGCAACTCGTGGGAGCGAAGCAGTTGCGGCTTATCCGCTTGGCAGAAACTGGGATCACGGATGCGGCGCTTGAGACGCTTGTGAAAATTCCGAGCCTGGAATCCATCAATCTTTATGGCACCAAAGTGACCGATGCAGGAGTGGCCAAGCTCGCGGCGCTGCCCAATCTCAAGCGGCTGTATCTCTGGCAAACTGGCGTGACTCCAGCCGTGGTCGATGAGTTGAAGAAAAAACTGCCAAACTGCGAAATCGTCACTGGAGCGAGTGCTTGAGTTCCGGTGGTGCTTGACCTCCAGCTGGCTGGCAATGCCTGCTGGAGGCCGCAAGTTCAAGCCGGTTGCTGTTGGGAAATGCAGTGGAGCGTGCCACCTTCCTCCACTAGGTCGAGGCAGTCGATGGCCACGACTTCGCGGTCGGCGAACAATTCGCGGATGATTCCAAGCGCGCGGTCGTCATTTTTCTCCTGGCGGAAGGTGGGGACGAGGACGCCGCCGTTGACGATAAGGAAATTCACGTAAGCGGCGGGCAGCACTGGCAAGCGCCAACCGGGCACCTCGCAGGCCTCTGGCAGTGGGATTTCCACCACCTCAAACGGGCGTCCGTTCGGGCCGTGGAAGGACTTGAGACGGGCAAGATTTTCGGCAAGAATTGCGCGGTTTGGAGATGCTGAGTCTGCCTCGACGCAGGCAAGCAGAGTTTGCGGATCGGTGAAGCGGGCGAGGTCGTCGATGTGGCCGTCCGTGTCGTCACCCTCAATGCCTTGCCTTAGCCAGAGCACCTCCGAGACGCCGAGGCCCGCGCGGATTTTTTGTTCGATTTCCGCGCGGCTGAGATTCGGGTTGCGGTTTGGGTTGAGCATCACCGCCTCCGTGGTGAGGAGTTGGCCGGAGCCGTTAATTTCGATGGCACCGCCCTCCAGGATCATTCCGCCGGAAAAATGGCGCATGCCGAGCGATGAGGCGATGCGGCGCGGGATGGCGTTGTCCGCGTCCCAAGGTGGAAACTTGCCGCCCCAAGCGTTGAATTCCCAATCGCTGACCGCGACCTCGCCGGTGCTGGTGTGCTTCAGGAAAATCGGGCCGTGATCGCGGCACCAGACGTCATTGTGCGGGTGGTCAAACAATTGGACATTTTCAGGCACCGCCTTGGCGCGATTGCAAAGAGCGGCGATGGCGCGGTGTTCCGCGCCCGGTGCATTGATGCGGACCGGCTCGAAACGTGAGATGGCGGCGGCGATTTCCGCGAATTTCGCGTGGATCATGTCGCGCTTG
>JBILPN010000551.1:0-3081 GCA_044373865.1 Luteolibacter sp.
TCTATCTGACGCCCTGCTGCGCCGCTGCCCCAAGATCCAGCGGCTAGATTTGTTCGAAGCCGACGCCCGCGCACTCGCCTGCGCACGCCTGAACCTCGCCGGACACGACCGGGAAATTCACCACCATTGGCACGATGTCACCACCGGACTGCCCACCGGTGGCTACGACGCCATTGTCATGAACCCCCCTTTTCACAGCGGTCAAGCGACACAAGTGGACCTCGGCCGCGCTTTTCTCAAAGTCGCTCACAGCGCACTCAAGCGCGGCGGAAAATTATGTCTCGTCGCCAACCGCCAGCTTCCCTACGAAGCAGTGCTTGAAGCCAACGGCATGCGCTGGCGAAAAATCACCGAGGACCGAATTTACAAAATCCTCTTCGCCGAGCGCTGCTAATCCACCCTCATGAAACTCGTAAAACTCCTCGCCAATCTCGGCTACGGCTCTCGCAAGGAAGTCCAACGCCTCATCCGCTCGGGCTCGGTCACCGATGACACCGGCCGCGTCCTTGGCGAAAATGAAGTGCCGCCCCACGACCAAATTCTATTCCGTGGCGAGCCGCTCGACCCGCCGGCTCCTCTCGTCATCATGCTCAATAAACCGGATGGCTACACATGCAGCAGTGAAGACCCCGGCAGCACGATTTATGACCTCCTCCCACCCCGCTACGCCCTGCGAAATCCCGGGCTGAACTCGATCGGGCGGCTCGACAAGGACACCACCGGCCTGCTGCTGCTAACCGATGACGGCAAGCTCCTGCACCAAATCATCCACCCGAAGTCGAACTGCCTCAAAGTCTATCACGTCATTCTCGATCGTCCGCTGGATGGCCACGAGGCCGCACTTTTCGCCTCTGGCACACTCGTCTTAAACAGTGAAACCAAGCCGTTGCTCCCAGCAAAATTAGAGGTGTTAGGAGAAAAGGAGGCTCTCGTCACCCTCCATGAGGGACGCTACCACCAAGTGCGCAGGATGTTCGCCGCCACAGGAAATCACGTGCTCCAGCTCCAGCGCCGCTCAATCGGCGGACTCCGCCTGCCGGAAGATTTGGAAGATGGCGAATGGCGCGAATTGAGCCCGGAGGAACGCACCGCAATTTTCTCCCCTTTGAAATAAACGGCTCACCCGCCGCTGTAATCCCATGATGCGCCCTCCGCCACTGCTCTTTCTGCTCGCCACGCTTGCGATGATCGCCGGCTATCTCGCCGTGCGTCACAGCCCGCCCCCGCGCCAAACCGCAACGGCAAGCGCAAGCGCAGTTCCCGCCCTGACTCTCACCAAGCCCGCCTACACCACCGGCCAGGCTTCGCCGGATGGCATCGGAAAATTTTTCCACGGCCGGGAAATTTCCCAAGTCATGGGCCACCCTGGCATCGGCTGGCTTGAGCGCGGCGAACGCGAACAGGAGGAAGCCCCGCGCCATGCCATCGATTCACTCGAACTCGCAGAGGACGCGGTGATCGCCGACATCGGTGCCGGCTCCGGCTACTACGCCTTCCGCATCGCACCCAAGATCCCGCGCGGCAAGGTCATGGCCGTGGATATCCAAGCCGAAATGCTCGATTTCCTTGCTAAAAAATCCGCTGAGTTAGAAATCCCTAACGTCGTCCCCCACCTCGGCCGCATCGACTCGGTCGCCCTCCCCCCCAGCTCACTGGACGCGGCGCTGATGGTGGATGCCTATCACGAATTTTCCCACCCGGCGGAAATGCTGGCGTCGCTCTATCATGCACTCAAACCGGGCGGCAAGATCTACCTCTTGGAGTTCCGGGGAGAAGACCCCCGCGTGCCGATCAAGCCGCTGCACAAAATGACCGAAGCCCAAGCACGCACCGAGCTCGAAAGCGCAGGATTCCGCTTCGTCACGAATCGCCGCACCCTGCCATGGCAGCATTTCATGATTTTCCAGCGCCCATGAGCGACGGTTTGTGCAACTTGGAGTTGCACGACAGGCAAAGCTGACTTCCAATCTCCCCATGATGAAAAAAGTTTCCGTTGGATTTGTCGGTGTTGGAAGAATGGGCGCAAACATGGCACGCCGCCTCGCGGATCTGGGCTACCCGATCGCGGCCGTGCATGACCGCAACGCACCCGCTGCCGCCACACTCGCCTTGGAACTCGGTGCCGCCGCCTGCGACACGCTCGATGCCGTGACGAACCTTTGCGATGTGATTTTCACAGTGGTGACTGACGATGCGGCGATGCTCGAAATTTTCTCCCCGAACTCCCCGCTGCTGCAAGGTGCCGCCGGACGGACTTTCATCAACTGCGCCACACTCAGCCCGGCCACCCATGAAGCCGCCGCCGCCGCTGCCAGCGCCGCCGGTGCCTTCACGCTGGCTGCAAGCATGGCCTCCAGCATCACTCAAGCGCGCCAGGGAACTCTCTATCTGATGATTGGCGGCGAGGCGGATGTTTTCCAAAAAAATGAGGAACTCCTGCGCGACATTTCATCGTCCCTCCGCCACGTCGGCCCGATCAGCCACGCGGCAAAAATCAAGGCGCTGGTCAACATGGTCATGAACATCAACACCGCCGGCCTAGCAGAAGGGCTCGGGCTCGGCGCGGCCCTCGGACTGGATCTGAAGATGCTCAAGGAAATTTTCTCCCAGACCGGTGCCAACTCACGCGTGTTGGAAACGGATGGAGATGACATGATTTCCCGCGAACACGACTGCTATTTCTCCGCCGCCCATGCCGCCAAGGACAGCGGCATCGCCAACGCACTCGCCAGCGCCGCCGGTGTCCACACCCCTCTATCCGAAGTCGCGGAGGCGCAATATCGGCAGCTCTGCGAATGCGGACTTGGCGAGCTGGACAAATCCGGCATCGCTGAACTGACCTTCCCCGGCCGCAATGACAAATCACCCACCTAACATGACCCCCTTCCCCTTTGGCGAAATCCGTAACTCCGCTGGCGAACGCATCGACAGCAGCGCTCACCCAAGCACTCGCAACGACACCTTGGTCATTCTTGGCCACGGCGTGACCGGCAACAAGGACCGCCCTTTGCTCGTCGCGCTTGCCCAAGGGCTGGCCGAACGCGGGTGGCCATGCCTGCGGATTTCATTCGCCGGAAATGG
>JBILPN010000552.1:0-3080 GCA_044373865.1 Luteolibacter sp.
TCGCGGATTGCTGCCAGCGGATCCCTTCCGTCCCGCCGTGATGATCGGTTACCAGGCTCTCGCAAAAAACATCCAGCCAGACGGAATGCTCGGGTTTGTCCAAAAAATCGGCGAAGCACCCGACAATCAAGAAACCGGTGCCAGCTCCACGGAAGTCTATGGCAGCGGTGCTTTTCTCCTCGCCGGCGCGGAAATCATCCGATTGCTGGAGCCCTCGAAGCGCCGCACGGACCTCGCGACTTTTGACGGCGTCACCCTCCCAAAATCGCTGATCCGCACCGCTCCGCGCACTGTCGCGAGATTTGTCCCCGAGCGTTCGGATGACTTCGCCTGGGAAAACGACTTGGTTGCCTTCCGCACCTATGGCCCGGCACTCCGACCCGGCCCCGAGAACAGCGGCATCGACTGCTGGTTCAAGCGTGTCCCCTACCCGATCATGGACAAGTGGTACATCGAGGACCGCACTCGCCTGCCCTACGGGAAAATCCCAAAACCTTATCATGACGACCAAGGCGAAGGATACGATCTCTACAAAGTCGGCAACACGCGCGGTTGCGGTGGCATCTCGGCATGGGCTGATGGCCAACTCCACAACTCCGACACCTTCGTGGCCCAGCGTAGCATCGAGAATTCACCTGAGCGTGTCATTTTCGAACTCGACTACGCCAGCGATTTCAAAGGCAAAACCCTCCGTGAAACCAAGCGGATCACGCTCATCATGGGCCAACACTTTTTCCAATCTGACTCGCGATTCACTCTGGATGGCAAAGCGGCAGAAATCGACGTCGCAATCGGCCTTATGCCACAAATCGCCGGCACCCGCGCCGATTTTTCACCGACCAGTGGCACGATGTCGCTTTGGGAAACCATGGATGGGCTTGGCGTCGGCACGGCCGTGATCATTGATCCAGCGCGCGTTGTAAAGATGCTCAGCCACACCGATGGCGAAGGCCAGACTCAAGCCCTGTGCCTCGCTCGGACCGACTCAAGCGGCCACATTCGTTGGTTCTCCGGCTTTGGCTGGGAGGGACGAGGTGAAATCACCACCGCCGCGAAGTGGCAGAAGCACCTCGGCCAGTTCGCCGGGAACTTCACCCAAACCCCGTATCTGGATCACACCGGCGATGCCTCGTTCAAGACGCACTCGCTGCCCGCCCCAAGCGCTGCCGCACCGTGATTTTCAATCATTCCTCAAATGCCTGGGCCACCTTCAAGCCGGGCATTTGAGGAATTCCACCTCACAAACCCTCTCCGATTGTTAAGATATTTGAACTAAATCCGAAATTCATCAAGATTCTGCTTGGCATTCTGCGCCAGATCTTTCAATTTCCCCGCCCGCCCGGCTCCCGGGCAAATGCACTAGACGCTTTACATCATGTCCGTATCCATCCGACTCAACCGCAAGGGCACCAAAGACCGCCCTTACTATAAAATCGTTGCCGTTGACAGCCGCAAGCGTCGCGACGGACGTTACATCGAACAGGTTGGCACCTATGACCCTCTTGTCGAGGGCACCAATTACACGATCGACCTCGCGATTGCTGACAAATGGCTCGCCGTCGGTGCCAAGCCTTCTGAGACCGTCAACAGCATCATCCGCAAGGCACGCACCGCTGCTGCCAAGGCTTGAGCTGATCGACTGATCGGTTTACTTTAAATTTCAAACAGCCGCAATTCCCCAGGGTCTTGCGGTTGTTTTTTCGTGCCTGGGCATCATCTTTGCATACGGTGATCAAGAAATCATGAATTCTGGTGCCCCCATCCCGTTTGAGCGCTTCATGGAACAAGCGCTTTACGACCCGCGGCGCGGCTACTACTCGCGGCGCATCACCGGCGTCGGGCGGAGCGGCGACTTCACCACCGCCCCCATGCTCTCCGAGAAACCGGCTCGTGCGATCGCCTCATGGGCTACACAGGCGCTCCGCGAAACCCAGTGCCGGGACTTGATCGAAATCGGCCCCGGAGAAGGAAAGCTCGCCGCCGCAGTCCTCCATCAATTGCCGTGGAGCATCCGCCTGCGGCTCCGTTTTCATCTCGTGGAAACTTCGACCCCCTTGGAAGAAATCCAACGCAAGCGACTCGGCTCCCGCGTAAAATGGCACCCGGACGTCTTGTCCGCGCTCCAAGCCTGTCAGGGCCGCGCCGTCATTTTCTCAAATGAATTGGTGGACGCCTACCCCGTCCGCCGCTTTCAAAAAACGGCCCTCGGCTGGCAGGAAATTGCAGTCAGCTTCGATGAAAATCGCATCGCCCACGAGTCGCTCATGCCACTCGCCCCACTCCCGGAATCCTCTGTATTTCAAGAATCCCACCCGCTTGGGCAGAACGTGGAGGTCCACGATTCCTACCATCGGGAGCTGAAGCGCTGGCTTCCCTCATGGCGCGCCGGGCGCATGCTGACCATTGACTACGGCGCAAGTGCCGAGCAGCTTTACCATCGGCGGCGCGCAGGCACACTCCGCGCCTATCTCCTCCAGCAACGGCTAGAAGGAGCCGCCATCTATCAAAACCCCGGCCGCCAGGATCTCACGGCGGATGTGAATTTCACGGATCTCCAAGCATGGAGCGCCCCATGGCTCACGGAACAAAAGCTCTGCAGCTTCCGGCAGTTCATCCAAGAATTTTCACCCGACCACAGCACCTGCGCGCTCACGGCCCCAGCGGGTGCTGGCGAGTCCTTCCTTGTTCTTGATCAACATGTTGGAGAATCAAACCACAAAACGAGCCGCCCCATTCGGAGCGGCTCGTAAGAATCACAGACAACCTCGAAAGGTCGTTCGGATGATGATTTTATAAATTATTCTGCGGCAGCCTCGCTCGCTTCAGACGCCTCGACAGCCTCTGGTGCGGCAGCTTCAGTCACTTCCGGTGCCGCCGTGTCGAGCACAGCATCAACTTGGGTTTCCTCGGCCACTGCCTTTTTCGCGACCTTCTTGGCGGGTGCCTTTTTCACAGCAGCCTTCTTGGCTGGTGCCTTTTTCGCACCTTCAGCCTTCTTGATGGAGGGTCTTTGGGCGATGCCGCCGAGCTTTGCCTGTTCCTTCTTGCGCTTCAAATAATCGGCGCGGCGACGGCGTTTG
>JBILPN010000553.1:0-3079 GCA_044373865.1 Luteolibacter sp.
TCACCCACCCAGTCGATCAGGTCGGCAAGCCAGTCGCCGAGGACCCGGCCTGTCGGATGGACCAACGGGAAAAATAACCCACCCACCACTCAGCGCAGCGCCAGCAACGCGAATTCTTTGTGATGCACACTCAACTGCTGCAAGCGCACGGTTTTGAACCCGATCGCCAACAAGGCTTCACGCCATTTTTGCTTTTCACTCACCTGCAACAAATCCGTTAGCTTCAAGGTGATTAAAACTCCGCGGATCGTCGGGGCCATCTTGCAAAAACGCGCACACTCCTTGAGCACCACATCCGGCGATTGATTCATGTCTGACATGAACCAAGTCACCCCTGCCCCCAGATCGCGCTTGCTCGTCAAGGCCGCCGGTTTCCGACAATGGTAAAACCACGGCTCGCCCGCGGGCGCGGCGGCACGCTCGGCGATCGCGGCGGTCATCACCCGATCCGCCATTTTCGCCGGATCCACACCGATCACCGACACGCCACGGTCCAACAACGCCAGCACCACACCGCCCGGCGCGCAACCCAGCTCGACCACCACATCCGCCGCTGAAAACTTGAGGTCAAAAAATCGCAGCGCCTCCTCCAACTTCAACCACGCACGCGATGGCGACTCCGCCGGCATCACCACCCCGGCATCCCCGGCAGGTGCCGTGCTCAGCCACTTGCCGTGACGGTGGACGCCAGACCAAAACTCCGCTTCTCCCAACTCCACCACCGTGCCTAACACATCGCCAAGCTCCACTCGCGCGTTCGTGCCCGCCTCCACCACCCCCTGCATCGCACGCTCGTGAAACCGCGCGTGGTGAATCACCGGCGCTCCACCTAACTGCGCGACAATCCGTGCAACCGCTTCCTCGCGTGTCGCAGACTTTCCCAGCGAGAGGCACAGCCGCCGGGCGCAGGCCAACTCGACCGCCAACGAATCTAACGAAAATCCACCTTCCTGCTTGAAGGTCACAAAGCCGCGCCGCTGATAGCTCAAGCGCCAGGCAGGCACCGCCATCCCCGCCTCCAGTTTCAAGGCTTTTTCAGAGCCGGGATTGCTCAAGGCAAATGCAAATTCAGAATTCATCAGGGCTCTTGTCTGCTTGGGTTGGGAATGAAAAATTCAACGCGCCTCCAGCGACTTCAGCTCGATCTTCCGGAACCAAACCCCTTGGCCCTCCGCTTGCAGCGCGATGTGCCCGTATGACAACAAGCGGTTCGCACCGGCATCCAGCAGATCCGTCGCCGGTGCCAGCTCGTTGCGCGGGTCCAACTGCGGCTTCTGATAGCGCAGGACCTCCACTCCATTCACCCGGTGGATGACTTCCTCACTGCCACGGACTTCCACCTCCGCCGTAACCCATGCCTCAGCCGGATAGTTCGGCGCGCTGGACTCGACGATGTGCTTCACAATCAACTCGCCACCCATCTCCAAGTTCGTGCCGGGGGTGCATACATTGCCCGTCGGCCGCCTGCCCTTGCCCTCGTCCGCTAGAAATTGAAACTCCATGCTCGTGGGAAAGCCCTGCTCCAAACGCATGCTTTGCGGGGATTGCGAGTGGATCATCACGCCGCTGTTGAGGTTCACATAGCTCGGTGCATCCGCCATCATCTTTCCCTCAAACCGGTATTCCAAACGCAGGATGTAGTGCGAATACGCGATGTTGGTGAAGAGGTGACCATACTGCTGCTTGAAGGTGTCATAGCCCTCATAGGACGCTTTAAGAATCCCATCCTCAACGCGAAAAGTCTCCGCAAGGTTATGCCCCACCGGATGACCCGCAAATTTCGGCGTCCACCCCTCCAAGTTTTTCCCATTGAACAAGGCCACCCACCCGGATTCTTCCGCCGCCGCCCCCATCGGCAACAGGGAAACCACCACCACCGCAATCCGCCGCATCATGCTCTGTTTCGTCATCTGCAAAAACCGATAATCCGCCGCGCCGGAATTTCCAAGCCTCACTTGCCGATCTTCTCTCTCGCCGCGAAAATTTGTCCGGGTCAAACCGTGCCAAGCGCGACATTTCATCGCGAATTCCGCAATGCGCCGCTTCCTCGCCATCCCGCACGATTCCCTCAAGCGCCTGATTTCCAATCGCGCGCCCCAACATCTCTGATTTTGCACGCCGCGTGCGAAAGAAGCATCGGTAACCAACTCCATCCCATCATGAACCTCATTCAAAGACACCAACCTGCCCGCTCATGGGTGAGCGAATTCGACCGCATCCTCGATCGCAGCCTGTTCAACCCGGCATCCCAAATCGGCCCGCGCGAAGCATTTCTCGAGTCCGACACCGCATGGATCCTCCGCCTTGACCTGCCCGGCTTTGCCAAACCGGACGTGAAAATCACCGTCACGGGCGGCAACCTCCAACTCACCGCAGAAACCGCCGACGACCGCCCCTTCGGCGGTAAAATGGAACGCGAGTGGCTGCTCGGCGAGGATGTGGACACCAACGCCATTTCCGCCCATTTGGAAAATGGAGTGCTCGAGCTCACCCTCCCGAAGAAACCGGAGGTGATCGCCGCGCCCAAAGTCATTCAAGTCCAATAATTTCCCCCTCATTCCTTCATCCATTCAACCATCATGAACACGCAAGAAATCGCCACCCCCGCTCCCGCGGAATCACAAGAAGCTCCCGTCCGCCCTTATTTTCGCAGCCAGGAAGACGAAGATGGAGCCACTCTCCTCGTCGCAATCCCGGGTGTTAAAAAAGACGACCTCAAGCTCACGCTCCACGAGTCCAACCTGAAAATCGAGGCCGACCGCTCCGATGTTCTCCCGGAAGGCTGGCGGACGCACCGTGACACGGCAGCATCCCGCCGCTACGCGCTCAATGTCCACCTCACCTCACGCTTTGACGGCACCAACACGACCGCCTCGCTGGAAGATGGGATCCTCACCCTGCGCGTCCCAGTCCGCGAGGAGGCCAAGCCCCGGCACATCGCCGTCGCATAAATCCACCCAAGCCTCAATCACCCCCCGGCGGCCGGAACTCGTTCCGGCCGTTGGGCTCAACTGGGTTGCGCCAAATGCCGGATGCAAAACTGCGACCAAGTTTCCAAGCGCTCGAACCAAGCACCATT
>JBILPN010000056.1:0-10716 GCA_044373865.1 Luteolibacter sp.
ATCCTCAATCTTCACTGAGGCCGCACGCGGAAAATTTACGGAAAATTGAAATTTTCGTGCCATCGCCGTGTCAAATTGACCGCGCTGCGACAATCCAAGGCAACGCCTCAGCGGCCACTTCAACAACCAATGATCCGACCCACCAGCATCCTCGGCTGTCTCACTCTAGCAGCAGCCACTTTCATCTCCACCGCAGAAACTCCTCGCTCATGGAGCGGGATTTTCCCCCACCTCGCCTATTTCAACAACGAAGGAGAATGCGGCACCGGCGCGGTCGTGCCATGGGCGGACCGCCTCTGGGTCATCACTTACGGCCCACACCTCCCCCATGGTTCGAGCGATAAACTCTACGAAATCAGCTCGGATCTCAAACTCACGAAACGCCCGGAAAGCGTCGGCGGCACTCCGGCGAACCGCATGATTCACCCTGAGTCGCAGCAGCTTTTCATCGGGCCATACGCGATCGACGCGGCGGCTAAGGTCCGCGTCATCAGCCCCGCAGCCATGCAGGGCCGCCTCACCGGCAACGCTCGCCACCTCACCGATCCGAAGGGAAAGATCTACTTCGGCACCATGGAAGAAGGACTCTATGAGGTGGATGTGAAGACACTTGAGGCGAAATGTTTGATCAAAGACGGCAACGCGCCGCGCAAAGGCTTCACGCTCCCAACAAGCCCGGGAGCGATTTCCTCGAAGCTCCCCGGCTACCACGGAAAAGGCCTTTACTCGGGACAAGGCCGAGTCATTTACGCAAACAACGGCGAGCACTCGGATGAGGCAAAACGCATCCCAACCACCCCCAGCGGAGCACTCGGCGAGTGGAATGGCAGTGGCGATTGGCAATTGATCCGCCGCAACCAGTTCACGGAAGTCACCGGCCCGGGCGGCATCCATGGGAATCCAAATCCTGAAACCGACCCGATCTGGTCCATCGGTTGGGACGCTCGTTCATTGATCCTCATGACCTTAGACGCTGGAAAATGGCATTCTTACCGCCTGCCAAAAGCCAGCCACACCTACGACGGCGCCCACGGCTGGAACACCGAGTGGCCACGCATCCGCGATGTTGGGCAGCAGGATTTACTCATGACCATGCACGGCATGTTCTGGAAATTTCCAAAATCGTTTTCCGCATCCAAGGCCACCGGCATCCGCCCCCGCTCCACTTATCTCAAGGTCATCGGCGACTTCTGCCAATGGAATGACCGCCTCGTCTTTGGCTGCGATGACACCGCCGCGGACGCATTCCTCAACACCAAGCGAGACAGTCTCGCCAGCCCCGGACAATCGAACTCGAATCTCTGGTTCACAGACTCCGACACCCCGGACCGCCTCGGCCCCGCACTCGGGCGCGGCGCTGCATGGCTGAATGACGAGGTCCCCGCCGCCCAGCCTTCCGAGCCATTTTTATTCGCGGGATTCACCCACCGCAGCCTCCACCTTTCCCACCAAGGCGAGGAAACCCGCAAAATACGCTTGGAAATTGACGAACATGGCGACGGCAACTGGCGCAGCATCGGCGAGCACGAACTCGCACCCAAGGGAAGCCTTTGGCTCGATTTTCCCGCCACCACACCCGGCGAGTGGATCCGCCTCCAATCCTCCAAGCCCTTGGAAAAAGTCACGGCCTGGTTCACCTATCGACAAACCGACAAACGCAGCAAAACCCCGGACCCAAGCTTCGACACCTTCGCGGAAGTTGACGAGCCCGCAGCCACTCCCGGCGGACTTTTCCGGACACTCGGCAAGGGACGCCAAAGCCTGCTTTTCTCGCCGCTTTCACCCGCCGCAGATGCCCCTAGCCACGACGCGGTTTATGAGCTTGGCGCAGACATGGTCCTAAAACCCTACACGCACGCCATCGACAAAAATTCCCTGCTGCTCTCCACCAAACTCAACTCCAGCACCATCTCCGTGGATGCCGCTTCCGTGCTCTACACCGATCACGCGGGCAAGCGCTGGAGACTGCCAAAAGGCCCAGCCGCCTTCGACCGCTTCATCAATCACGCCGCCGTCCGCATGCTGCGTGAAGTCAGCACCGAGCGGGAAGTCCTCCACTGCCACGGCACCTTCTACGAACTCCCCGCAGAAAATGCCAGCGGCATGATCCGCATCCGCCCGATCGCCAGCCACTCCAAGCTCATCACTGACTTCGCCTCTTACCGGGGACTCCTCGTCCTCGGCGGCACAAAATCCACCGCAAAATCCGACTCCATCATCCGCTCGGACGATGGCAAGGCGGCGCTCTGGGCCGGTGCCTTCGACGATCTCTGGAAACTCGGAATCCCTCGCGGAACCGGTGGCCCATGGGCGGACAGCAAGGTCAAATCCGGCGAAGTTTCCGACCCCTATCTCATGACGGGATACGATCAGAAATCCTTGGTCCTCTCCCAAAGCGGCGGGCAAGCCATCACGATCGAGGCAGAGGTGGACGTCGCGGGCGACGGCACCTGGCGCAGCTACCGCAGCTTCGAACTCGCCCCCGGAGCCTCGGTTCAACACCAGTTCCCAGCCTCTTTCCAAGCCTCATGGATTCGCTTCCGGAGCAGCGCCGACGCCACCGCCACCGCGACGCTGACTTACTGACAAGCCGCACTCCCCCCCTAAAAAAACGGCGGCGAGCGGCGGCCAGATATAACCATTTCGAGTTATTTCAAATCCCACTGCTCGCCGCCTACACTTGCGCACGCGGCGGAAAATTTCGTCGCTCACCGCAACTGCCGCGCCGATGAAAACGAGCCTGAAAAACCGCCCCATGAGACGCCAAGCATCCCGCACTGCCATCGCCAGCGGCATCCTCATCCTCGTCAGTGCGGCGCTGCAAGCCACCGAACTCCGCTTCGATTTCGGCACCGGGAATCCCCTCCCCAACTTCACCCGGGTCACGCCACAAACCCTCTATCAGCCAAGCACCGGCATGGGCTTCCTCAGCACTCCAAGCCCGGGCGCACCCAGCGCCTTCGCCGTGGACATCGAGGAGGGAAATTACCAAGTCTCCATCCGCTTCGGCCACCCGCACAAGGCCACCTCCACCTACGTCAAAGCCGAGTCACGCCGCTTGATGCTTGAAAATGTCACAACCCAAGTCGGCAAATTTGAAACCCGCACCTTCACCGTCAACGTCCGCAAACCTGCCATCCGCGGCGGCGGAAATACCTCGCTGAACACTCGCGAAACTGGCCCGCCATGTGTCCACAACTGGGACGAGCGCCTCAGCTTCGAGTTCAACGGTGCCCAACCCGGCGTCGCCTTCATGGAGATCAAATCCGCACCCGCCACCACGACCGTTTTCCTCGCCGGAGACTCGACCGTGACCGATCAACAACACGAGCCATGGGCTGGCTGGGGACAAATGCTCCCAAGGTTTTTCTCGCAGGATGTCGCCATCTCAAATCACGCGGAATCCGGACTCGCACTGCATTCGTTTGAACGACAAAAACGGCTGGATAAAATCTTAAGCATGATGAAAGCGGGTGACTACCTTTTCATCCAATTCGGCCACAACGATCAAAAAGACAAGTCGGCCGGCGCTGGCCCATTCACCAGCTACAAAGCGAACCTCAAGCGCTTCATCCTAGCAGCGCGCAGCAAGGGCGGCATCCCAGTGCTCGTCACGCCCATGGAGCGCCGCCGCTGGAATGGAAACACGCCGCTGGAGACGCTCAGCGACTTCGCACTCGCGGTCCGCCAAACCGCTGACGAACAGCAAGTCCCGCTCATCGACCTCCACGCGATGAGCCTCAAGCTCTACGCCGCTCTCGGCCCGGAAGACTCGAAAAAAGCCTTCGTGCATTACCCGGCAAATTCTTTTCCCGATCAGGATGTGGCCTTGAAGGACGACACACATCACGGTTCCTACGGCGGCTACCAACTCGCGCGCTGCATGGTCGAAGGCATCCGTGCCGAAGTCCCGGAACTGGCCTCACAACTCGCGAAGGACGCCACCGCCTTCAACCCTGCGCAACCGGACTCGCCGGAAGAATTCAAGGTCCCCGCCAGCCCGATCCAGCACCCGGCCGAGAAACCCGCTGGAAACTAAGGGGAATCCGGCCCCACCTCGCTCGTGCGACTCCCCGCCGGGACTTTGCGGATCGAAATTGAACAGGCTTTGTAGTTTGGCTGCCGCGAGTGCGGATCAAAGGCGGCGTGAGTTAGCCGGTTCACTTCCGGATAGTGCATGGGAAGAAACACCTGTCCGACTTGCACCGTGGGTGCCAAATACACCGCTGCATGCAGCGCCCCGCGACGTGACTGCAACTCGGCCAAATCCCCCGTCTGCAATCCTAGACGCCCACCATCTTCAGGGTGCATCTCGACATACACATTTCCCGGATAGAGCTTCCTCAACAGATCGGATTTTCCCGTCCGCGTCTGGGTATGCCACTGGCTGCTAGTGCCGCGACCCGTCAATAACAGAAATGGAAAATCACCATCCGGCGGCTCCGGCATCTCACGCGGCGCGCTGAACCACAGCCGCGCTTTGCCACTGGGGGTGTAGTAGATTCCATCCTCAAACAATCGCCGCGAGGAGTCCCTCTCGCTCAACGCGCCTGCACGCTTCATCGCCGCCGGATAGGGCCACTGAATCCCCCCTGCCCGATCAAGCATCTCATAGCTCTCAATCCCTGTAATATCACACGGCCGATCCACGGTTAGGTCGCGCAGAAGTTTGAAAACCGACTCCGGATCCTGCCACTCAGCAAAGCGATCGCCACAGCCCCAAGCATCCGCAATCAGCCGGAAAATCCTGAAATCCGACAGGGCTTGGCCAGGCGCTCTCCTCACCGCCTTGATGGTTCCAATGCGCCGCTCGGAATTGATGAAGCATCCATCCTTCTCGCCCCAAGCCGCGGCAGGGAGCACCAAGTCTGCCACCCGCGCGCTCTCGGTGTTGTGATACATGTCCTGCACCACGAGAAAATCCAACTTCTCACGCAGGGCCGCGAGCCGTCCGGAATGAATCCACGAGTGAAATGGATTGGTGGCAACGATCCACAAGGCTTTGATTTTCCCACTCTCCGCCGCCTCCAAAATTTGGTCAAATGCCATCGACGCTTCTACGGGAATCACCTCCAACGGAATTCCCAAACGCGCGGCAACTTTCACCCGGTGCGCCGCATCCGCAAAATCATGCCCGCCCACCAAGGAGGTGGTGTTGGAAAACAAGCGCGAGCCCATGGCATTGCACTGGCCGGTGATCGAGTTTGGCCCGGTGCCTGGCTTGCCAATGTTGCCGGTGATCAGGCACAAGTTGATGATCGCCTGCGCCGTCCGCACGCCCTCGTGCGACTGGTTCACCCCCATCGTCCACCACCAAGAGACCCGCTTGCCCGGCTCGGAGACTTTGCGCGCCAAGAGCTCAATTTCCTCAACGCTTTGCCCAGTCCGCTCGGCAACATCTGCCGGGGCGTAGTCTTTCACAAATTCCGAAAATTCCTCGATCCCCTCGGTCCGCGCCAAGGACTCGGCATCCACCCGCCCATCACGGAGAACGCAATGCGCCAAGGCATACAGCAGCGCCAAATCCCCCTTTGGCTTGAGCGCGATGTGCCACGTCGCCGCCTGCGCGGTCTCGGTGGCACGCGGATCAATCACGACGATCTCAGGATTCCGCGCATTCCGCATCACCCGCTGCCACAAGATGGGATGGGCAATGCAGAGGTTGGCACCCATCAAGATAATCACATCGGACTCTTCAAAATCCGCGTAAGTCGCGGGTGGCGCATCAAACCCAAACGACTGTTTGTAGGCGGTCACCGCTGTCGCCATGCACTGCCGCGTATTGGCGTCGCAATGCAAAAAACCCATGCCAAACTTAAACAAGCAGCCTAAAAATGCCATCTCCTCCAAGGGAATCTGCCCGGTCGATAGAAATGCCACGGACTCACGCCCGTGCGCGGCTTGCAGCGCCTTCATCCGCTCGGTGAAATGACCCAACGCAGTCGCCCAATCCGTCGGTTCCAACTCGCCCCGCGCATTGCGCATTAGCGGCGAGCTCGCGCGGTCCGGCGAGTCCAAGGGATCCAAGGCCTGCCAACCTTTCGGACACGCCATCCCGAGATTGACCGGATACCCCGCCTGCGGACTCAAATTGATCGCCTGTCCAGCGGCATCGAGATGCAACTTCAACTGACAACCCGTTGCGCAGTAACCGCAAATCGACGTGACGGTCGCGTCCGGCTTGAGCCGGGATGGAATTTTCCCCAAGCCGAAGTCCCCCGGCTCCTGCACCAAATCTCGCGTCAGTGGCCCAGTTTGTTGCTTGAGGAAACGGCGAAGAATCGGAGGAAATGGCATGGCGCAACTACCCCTGAGCAGATGCCATGCAGGGCGTGAAATGATCCGCCGCACTGACTTGCAGCGAACTCATGCCACTCATGAATCCGCCTAATCACCCGCGCCGCAAGGTCAGATGAATGATCTCCGCCGGGGCATTAACTCGCAGCGGAAACCAATTTCCCGTGCCATTGCCAACCACCAAGGCCGCACCAAGTTTCTGATAAATCCCCGACCAGTAACGGAACATCGCCGGGCCCGCACCCACCCCCTGCGTCACCATCAACTGCCCACCATGGGTGTGCCCCGCGAAGGTCAGTGGAATGCCCAGCGCGGCCGCGCGGTCGAAGGCATGCGGGTGATGCGCTAACAAAATTTGAAAGGCCCGCGAATCAGCAATTCCAGCCACTGCTTCCACATCCTGTTCCATCTCGGATTCATGCCGATTCCAAACAATCCCCAGGATCTGCACTGCCACGCCTCGCACTTGCACGGTCGCGACTTGGTTGCGCAGCAAATTCACTCCGCCCTCGCGCAGGCCATTCACAAATCCCTGCGGGTCATCAAACAAATCATGATTTCCCTCAATCACAAACATCCCGGACTTTGCTCGCAATTGTTGCAACATCCGTAGGGCTGCCGGCAGGTCTCGGATGGAGTTGTCGATCAAATCCCCGGTAAACACCACCAAATCCGCATCCAACGCATTGGTCCGCGCAACCATCTCAGCCAAGACTTGACCATGGGTGAACTTGCCCACATGCGTGTCAGTTAGGTGCGCGATCCGCATCCCATCCAGCGCCTCAGGCAAATTCGCAAGCGTCACGCTGAGCTCTCTCACACGGAAGCGCTTGGTCTGCGGCAGACTGAAGCCCGCAGTGCCCAAGGTCGCAAAGGTCGGCATGCCCACCACCGCCGCCGCAAGCCACTCACGACGCGTCCAACGGACTCCCCCTTCTACCTTTTTAATACGAGCATCGCCACGCCCTAGCAAGCGCTGAAGCAGTTGCCCCAAGGACCAAATGACCACGGTCGGCACGGCCATCAGCGGCAGAAATAACAAACCCCACAACAAAACCGCTGCATACAAGGGCGCGGCCAAGGGGACCTCCACCAAGCCCCGCCGATCCAACAAAACCCATGCATAGCTGCCCAGCAATAACAGGCAGCTCAGAAAAATCACCCATCGCCACACCCGCCTACAACCTAACAATCGTAGCCGCCGGTCTGCCCAGAACCACCATGCCAGCGACAGCAAGGGAATCCCAACAAGGATCATTAAGAAAAACACCATAGTCTGTGTGGATAAAATTTGAAAATTTCGCTCAGTCCGCCTCGCGCACGCCCTAACCTTTCACCCGCGTCAGCAAGCCATATTTGGGACTGAACAAATACGCGCCAACGAACAGGAGCCCTAACACGATCACAATCGCCGGCCCCGGGGAAATCCCAAGGCTGCCGGACAAGATCACCGCCAACACCGAGCCCAGCCCGCCGATCAAGCCGCCTCCCCAAAACAGCGCGGAGGTGCGATCGGTCAAGAGCGAGACAGTCGCCGCCGGTGTCACTAACAAACCTACCGAAAGCACACAGCCCACGGCCTGCAAGGAGGACACCAAGGCCAAAACCATCAGCCCGAAAATCAAATACTGAATGAAACGCACCGGCACGCCCTGCGCCGCCGCAACATTCGACTCAAACAAGGTCAGCAAAATCGGCCGCATCAACAAGTTGGTGATCAGCAAGGTGAAGGCACCAATCCCGAAGGCGATCCAAATGTCCGCATTTCCCACCGCGATGATATCGCCAAACAACCAATGCTCCAACTCCTGCCGCGTGTCTAACATCGGCAACAGAGCAATCCCGCCGGCGAAGGCTGCGGTGTAGAGCACCGCCAGCGCGGTCCCCTGCTCCACGCGGTTCCCGCGCGCCACCGCCACCGAGCCCAAGCCAACCAACAAGGCGGCGAACAGGGCTCCTAAAAAGGCATTCCACTGACTCAAGGCTCCCGTTAGGAAGATCCCGAGGGCGATCCCCGGCAGCATCGTGTGTGAGAGCGCGGAAACGGAAAGCGCGTTGCGCCGGAGCACCACGAATCCACTGAAAAAGCCGTTCGCAAAGCCGATGAAGCCGGCCGTTGCCAGCGCACGTTGATAGAACGGATTGCTTAAAATTTCGAAGTCCATGCTCAATGTTCCTGGGTGGCCGGAGCTTCGTGAAAGGTGCGCTCAATGAGCTCCGGCGTTAAAATTTCCGCCACCGGCCCGAACGCGATGGGACGCGTCGCCAACACCATGGCCTCGTCAAACAAGCTCGGCACGGAGTTTAAATCATGGTGCGAGGCGATCACCAAGCGACCTTCAAGCGCCAGCTTCGCTAACAAATCACCCAGCAATTTCGAAGCATTCCGGTCGAGCCCGGTGAAGGGCTCGTCCAACAGAAGAACGTGAGCTTCCTGCGCCAAGGCACGCGCCAGGAAGGCCCGCTGTTGCTGCCCACCCGACAGTTCGCGGATCTGGCGGTATTGCAAATTTTTGAGATCCAAGGACTCTAGCGCATGATCCACCGCCGCGCGGTCTGCCGGAGAAAACTTCCGCCACCACCCGGTTTGCGGGTAACGCCCCATCTCAACCAAACCGCGAACGGTGATGGGAAATGCCCAGTCCACTTCCTCACGTTGAGGCAGATAGGCAAACTCACTCGACCACTTTTTCACGGCTGTGCCGCGCCAAAGAATCGTCCCGGCCGTGCGCGGAACCAAGCCGGCAATCGCCTTGAGAAGCGTGCTTTTCCCCGCTCCATTCGGCCCGATGAGTGCCACGCGGTTGCCGCAAGAAGTCGCTAACGAAACATTTTCCAAGGCTTTGACCCGCCGATAACTGACGGATAGTCCATCGATCACCAACTCGTGGTGATGTCCGTGGTGAGCGCAGCAGTCGTGGTGTGGCGTATTCATTTTTCCGCAGGCAATGGAAGTTCCACCAACTCGTCAATGTCGCCATCTGCATCAAACACTTGGGTGAATGTCGGCTGTTTGGGGATTTCCAAACTCAGTTTGGCGAAGCGGTGCTCGCCAACTTGGAGCGGCTGCGCCCAGCGCACCTTGAGCTCAACAACTGGGTTTTTGGGGTCCATCAGCAAGTGGCCGGACACGCGCGCCCCGGTCAACTCCGGACGCAACAGGCTGCCAGCATCTAACTCAACGCTCGCCGCCGGGGCGGAGAGCAGCAAGCTGAAGGGGATCCGCGCCAAATCTGAGTCCGCGTCCTTCGCCGGAGCCTCCACCGCCACGCGAGTCGCAGGACCATCGCGCGCACCTGTCAGACGCGACAATCCCAGCGCCGTCGCCAAGAGGGCAATGGCCATGAAAACCGAACGAATGAGAGGCGAACCGCGCACGGCGGAAACTTGCGACCGGGATTTCGGTTTTGCAAGAAACTTGCAGATGTTTGAATTCACAATTTCCGTGGATTTCCTCTGGAATTCCGTCCGCGCCCGCGCATCGTCCGCGCATGCCGATGACACGCTTTCAAAAACTGGCCACGGCGGCCTTGGTTTCCGTCCTCATTTTAATGTTTGTCGGGGCGATTGTCCGTGTCTCGGGCGCGGGCATGGGTTGCCCGGACTGGCCGAAATGCTGGGGCTGCTTGATCCCGCCGACCCGTCTTGAGCAGGTGGACTTCGGCAAACTGCCGATCGCGAAATTCCAGCAAAAGGCCGAACGCATGGGCCGTGACCCGGCGAGCATCAGCGAGGAAAGTCTGCGCCGGGAATTCAATCCGCGCCATGTGTGGACGGAATTTGTGAACCGCCTCACCAGCCTGCCTGTCGGCTTTTTCTCACTGGCCACCTTCATCGCCGCATTCTGGCAGCGTGACAAGCGCCCGCTCGTGTTCTGGATGGCCTTCACCTCGCTCGCCGTCGTTTTAATCAACGCATGGATGGGCGCGCGCGTGGTTTACAGCGGCCTCGCGCCCGGCGTGCTGACCACGCATTTGGCGTTGGCTATGAGTCTCTTAGGAACTCTCGCCTACTGCGCGTGGCGGGGCACGGACACGCCATGGCGCATCGATATGGCCGATCCAGCTCGCCGCCAACTGCGCTTGGCCGTGAATTTGCTGCTGGTCGTAATCCTCGCCGAAGGGGTGATCGGCGCGCAAGTCCGTGAAATGACCGACGAACTGGCGAAATTCCACTCCAACGCCCCGCGCGAGTCTTGGGTGGCGGAACTGGAAGAATCTTGGAAATACCTCGCCCACCGGAGTTTCTCATGGGCGGTCCTCGGGATCAACATTTGGGCATGGGCACTTACCCAGCGCCACCGCAACGGCGGCGCTGGCCTCGTGGAAAAAGCCGTCATCGGACTCGTGCTGGCGCAAATGGTCCTCGGAATCATCATGTCGCAAATCCACATTTATTCATGGGTGCAAGTCCTCCACG
>JBILPN010000555.1:0-3076 GCA_044373865.1 Luteolibacter sp.
CTTTTCCACCCCTACGAATCATTCGAACCCGTCCTCCGCCTCATCGAGGAAGCCGCCGAGGACCCCGACGTCATCGCCATCAAACAAGTCCTCTATCGCACCGCCCGCAAATCCAGAATCATCGACGCTCTCATCAAAGCCGCTGAAAACGGCAAACACGTCACCGCACTCGTCGAACTGAAAGCACGCTTCGATGAAGCGAGAAACCTCGACCGCGCGGACGAACTCCAACGCGCCGGCGCACAAATCGTTTACGGCGTCAAAGGCCTGAAAACCCACGCGAAAATCTGCCTCATCGTCCGCCGCGAGGCTGGCCACCTCCGCCGCTACGTCCACCTCGGAACCGGCAATTACAACGAGACCACCTCGCGCCTCTACACCGACCTTTCCTACCTGACTTGCAAACCAGAATACGGCAACGACGCATCTCTCTTCTTCAACGCCGTCACCGGCCGCTCAAAGTTGCTCCGCTTCCAACGCCTCGTCCCCGCCCCCACCGCCATGAAACCAGAACTCCTGGACCTCATCGCCGGCGAGGCGGAACGCGCCAAACAAGGCCTCCCCGCTCGCATCATCGCCAAGGTCAACTCTCTCCACGACCCGGAAATCATCAACGCACTCTACAAGGCATCCCAAGCCGGCGTGGAAATCCGCCTCAATGTCCGCGGAATCTGCTGCCTCAAGCCCGGCGACCCGAAATACTCGAAAAATATCGAGGTCATCTCCGTCATCGACCGCTTCCTCGAACACGCTCGCCTCTTCTACTTCCACCGCGGGGGCGATCCCGGCGTTTACATCTCTTCCGCAGACTGGATGACTCGCAACCTGGAAAAACGCGTCGAACTCATGATCCCGATCGAGGAACCGGCACTCAAACGCCGCCTCGTCCGCATCTTGGAAGCCTTCTTCCTCGACAACACCCAAGCCTCGCGCCTCATGCCCGATGGCTCGTCACAACGCATCACCCGCACAAAAGGACAAAAAGCCTTCCGCGTCCAAGACCACTTCTACCAAACCGCTCGCAAGGCTTCCAAAGCTCGCGAACACGAACTCTCCATGACTTTCGAGCCTCACGTCCCTTCTTCTTGAAATTTCACCCAAACTCCCTTCCCCACCTGACTCCTCACCCATCGCTCACGCCGTGATCCGCTCGCTGCGACTGATGGATTTCCGCTGCTTTGAAAGCCTGGACCTCTCGGTCCCGGCCGAGGGTGCCATCCTCACCGGAAACAATGCCCAAGGGAAAACCTCGATCCTGGAAGCCCTCTGCGTCCTCATCCGCCTGCACTCGCCACGCACCCACCGCATGACCGCTCTGCCTCGCATCGGCAGCACCGGCTTCGGCCTCGCCGGCGACCCCTGGGGCGCGGAACGCCAAGTCCGCCACTCACGCAATTCACTAAGCCTCAAGTGCGATGGCGAGATCTCACCCAGCCAATCTCACTACCTCAACGACGGCGGCCTCGTCGTCTGGATGGGCAACGAGGATCTCGCCCTCATCCGTGGCCCCGGCGAGGGCCGACGCCGCTTCCTCGACTTTCTCGGCGCGCAACTCGACCCCGAATACCGCCGCGCTTGGTCCCGCTACCGCCGCGCACTCAAGGCCAAAAACCTCCTCCTCAAAGAAGGCCGCCCCCGCGATGCAGAAATCCTGTCTTACGAGGAAATCATGATCTCCCACGGCAACTTCATCATGGCAGCACGCGCACGCCTCGTCGCAGAACTTGCCCCGCTCGCTGCCGACGCGCAATCCAGCGTCAGCGGCAGAAACGAACCACTCACCCTTCGCTACCTCCCCGCCAGCGGCCCAGACCTCCGGGAATCCATGCTCCAAGCCAAGGAACGCGAAACTCGCACCCGCCAAGCCGTCGTCGGCCCCCACCGCGATGAACTCGAACTCCGGCTGCACGGCATGCCCGCCTCAGAATTCGCCAGCGAGGGCCAGCAACGCACCATCGCACTCGCTCTCAAGCTCGCCCAAGGGAAATTGCTCGAACAACGCGGCGGGAAACTCCCGATTTATCTCATGGATGACATCTTCGGTGAGCTCGACCCCTCACGCCGCAACGCGCTCATGGCGCACCTCCCCGCGCTGGCTCAAAAGTGGATCACCACCACCCACCTCGACTGGCTCCGTCAAGCTCCGGAACTCTCAGAAATCACTCGCTTCAAGGTTTCTGACGGCCACGTCAGCCACTAAGCCGATCCCGCAAGCCTCCCTCCCTCAAAATTTGAGAATGGGATTTTAGAGTTGCCAAACTCGCCCAGCTCGAACAGGTTCCCGCAGTTTCATTGCTTCAGACCAAGAGACTTCCCGGTTCATCCGGCTCCCCCCACGCTCTCCGGCCACCCCTTGGAGTCTTCTTTGGTCTGAAGCCATGAGATCTCCCCCCCCCATGAAAACATCGCGTGCCCCCCATTCACTTGGATTTTGTTCACTTGCCTTGATGCTCAGCGCATCCGGTCTTGTGAATGCCCAAAACCTGTCCCGTCCACCGCTGCAAGCCCACCCACAAGCTACGCTTACCACCCCAGACTCGCAAAAATCAAAAGCCAGCGACCAAAATCCATTTCCCCGCGCAGACACTCCCCCCGGAGATGCCCCCCTGGAATCCTCGATTCCCCCACTTGCAAAACGCGAAAATGATGAGGAATTTGAGACCTCTGCACCCGTTCTCGCAAGCCAGGACGCGCTGCTTCACCCAGGAATCTCCCAACAAAAAAGCGTCGAGTCCATCATCGACCTCCGCGTCCTCCGCGAGCCTTCTCCTTACCGCAATATCGCCGTCAACGCGAACACTCGCACCCCAAACTCGCCAAACCACGAGCCAACTGCCGAGCAACTCCAAAACGAACTCGCGCACCTCTCCGCACTCTACCGCGAATCCGGAAAATCTGAAAATAGCTCGGACTGCCCCGTCGTCGCACTCTCCATCGAGCAACACATCCAGCTCGACCCCTCCCTGATCTTGGAAATCGTGGATAAAGAAATCCGCGCCAATCCCGCCTGCGCCTGCGAAATCTCCAAATCCGCCATCATCGCCAGCGAGGCTCAAATCCCACTCGTCGTCGATAT
>JBILPN010000554.1:0-3076 GCA_044373865.1 Luteolibacter sp.
TCCCCCCGACCCGGTGGAGGCTTCGCTTCCACCGGGTTTTCTCACTTCAATCCGAGGATTTTTCGGATCTGCCTTTATCCCGGCACCAACGAGCACGGCAGCCGCCACAGACGTCGTGAGGGGCACAGGGAAGCCGCCACAGACGTCGTGAGGGGCACAGGGAAGCCGCGCCATCGGGTGGGAATGGCTATCGAGCGAGGTCGTGCAGCGTGGTCACCAAAATTGCGAGGCCGATGCCGAGGGTGAGAACGGCCAAGCTCAGGCGCAAATGGCGTGGCGAAATCCGCTTGGCGAAACGCCCGCCGAGGAGCACGCCAAGCACTGCGATGGAGGAAAATAGCCCGGCAATTTCCCAATGGATCGAGGTCTTGCCGGCGTGGCTGAAGAAGCCGGCGGTCGAGTTCACGGCGATGATCGCCAACGAGGTCCCCGTGGCGACGCGGACGGGGAGCTTCGCAAATTTTTGCAGGGCAGGCATCAGCAAAAAGCCACCGCCCACCCCGAGAAACCCGGTGAGCAGGCCGACCATGGCACCGGCGGTGAAGCAGCGGAGCGGGCGGCAATCCGCCTCCGGTTCGACATTTCCCGAACCTTGCAGCAACATTCTGGCGGCCACCACCAGCATCAATCCGGCGAAGGAAAGCATCAGAAACTCCGCTTGGATCCCGTGCGTGAAACCTGCGCCGACCGCAGCACCGATCATCCCTGAAATGGAAAACCAAATGACGGCAGGGGCGTGAATTTCGCCCAAGCGTGCCCGCTGCCATGCGCCAGCCAAGGCGGCGGATCCGACGACGAGCAAGCTCAGCGCGACGGCTTCCTGCGGCGGGATTCCCGCGAGGTAAACCAGCAAGGGAAGCGTCAAAATGCTGCCACCGGCACCGGTCAAGCCGAGCGAGAGCCCGATCAGCACCGCGCCGAGCAGGGCGGCGGCGTTCATGCCAGCAAGTCCTCCGGAAACTCAGCGAAGGCACCGTCCACCTGCACCACCTCGCGGCCTTGGCTGGCAAGGTAGGCGGTGGCAATGGCGGACCGCAGCCCGCCGGCGCAGTGGACATGGATTTCCCGATCCATCGGCACCTCCGCAAGCCGCGCAGCAAGGCGGGTGTAAGCGATGTTTTGCGCGCCCTTGAGGTGACGTGCCGCATGTTCATCTGCATTGCGCACATCCAGCACCGTGGCTGCGGCCGGAATTTCTGCCGGAGCGATGCGTGCCAGCGACCGGTGAAATCCCGTGGCCGTGCTTGCCTCGGATTGGAGGATCCACGCACTCACGCGGTCCAAACCGATGCGGATCAGCTGGCGCAGGGCCTCTTCCAGCTGCGACTCAGATTCCAAAATTAGCAGAATTTCCGCATCCTCCGCCACGTAGGAACCCGCGGCGATCGGCAGCTTGCCGCCCGCCAGTGGAGCGAATAGCGAGTTCTTTAAGTGATTGGCCATAAAGGAGGCGCGATCACTGCGAAGATCCAAGGCGACTTTTCCCGCTTGGCCAGTCCAGGCGCCGAGCTCACTGGCAGAAATCCGCTGCGGGGCGGGGAGTTTGCCGCCGGGCAGCAGGGCGGGGCCGAGTTTGTTGTCGCGCTTCATCCGCGCAAAATAAAGTGGCGGCTCGGGTTGCCCGCTGAGGATATCGCCCACGAATTGATCCTCCGTGGCGGTCAAGGCCTCGCGGAAGGCTGGATTGAACTTCCGCTCATAGTCGAGCACGCTCACCGGCACTGCGCCGAGGGACTTGCCGCAGGCACTGCCAGCGCCGTGGGCTGGCAGGATTTGCAAATGACCCGGCAGCGAGGAAGTGGCTCGCAGGCTGGCATACAGGGTCCGCGCGGATGGCTCCATGAGTCCGACCTGACCTGCCGCGCTCTCCAGCAAGTCCGGGCGCCCGACGTCTCCAACAAATAGGAAATCGCCGCTCAAAAGCGCCACCGGCTCGTCTGCGCCACTGCCATGGTCGGTCACCAGAAAACTCAGGTGCTCGGGGGTGTGGCCGGGGGTGAGTCGGGCCTGGAAGGAAATTTGCCCCACTCGGAACGCATCGCCATCGTGCAGAAAGCGCACGTTGGGCTGTCCTTTTGCCCATTCAAACTGCCAGTCCGGCCCGCCCTCTGCCGACAGGTAGGCGCTTGCGGCATGCCGCTCGACGAGCTCGCGCGCACCGCTCAAGTAGTCGGCATGGATGTGAGTTTCCGCTACGGCGACGACTTGCAAGCCGTTGGCGGCAGCAAGCTCAAGATAGCGGTCGATGTCGCGCTCGGGGTCGATGAGGATGGCCTCGCCACTGCGTTGGCAGCCGATGAGGTAGGCGTTTTGCGCGAGTGCGGTGTCGGTGATTTGGCGGAGAAACATGATTGGTGAGGCGGTTGGAGCTTTAGACGGAGCAAGAATTTCCGGCACATTGGATGCCAGCGCGTTGGTTCCATGGCATTTTGGCGAGCACCATCGCCATTCCGCACCAGTCGGTCAGGCCTGCAAACATCAGGCCGGCACCGACGAAGGCGCTGATTCCGTAAAACCCCGGATGCACCCAAGTGCCGAGCACCACGCCCGAAACGACAAGGAATCCGGCGGCAATCCGGACTTGGCGCTCCAGCGACATGACCGCAGCTCCCCGCTGCACAGGCAGACCTGCCGCGACCCATGCGTCCACGCCTCCTTCGAGGACTTGCACGTTTGGGCAGGCCGCAGCGTTGAGTTTCGCCTGTGCTTGCGCCGCCCGCTTGCCACTCCGGCAGACGAGCACGCACAGATCCGCAGCTTCCGCAGTCGCCTTCACCGCTGCCAAATCCATGCGATCCAGCGGCATCAACTGCGCACCTGCAAGGTGGACTTCTCCAAACTCCGCCGGCGTTCTCACGTCCACGAGGTGCACGGTTTTTCCTGCATCCATGGCTGCTTTCAGTTCATTTGCTTGTAGTTTCATAAAATGTTTCAATGTCTTGTATTCTTATATCGCTATAAAGCTATGCTTGCAAGTGAAAAATTTTAGGTCATGCTGCGTGGGATGAAATTGAACACCGCCGAGTTGGAGCGCGTCGCGAGTTTATTCCGGGCCTTTGCCGAGCCGACGCGCTTG
>JBILPN010000556.1:0-3068 GCA_044373865.1 Luteolibacter sp.
GTCAACGAAATTTCGATGAAAACCGATGTGAGACCGCTCGCGCCGCCTTGAGTGTCGAAGCGAGAGAAGTCCAAATCAACAATGCCAGAAGGAACGAACGAGAAGCTTGAGGTTTGGACAATCGTGTTGCCGATGACCTCAGTCACAGTCGCTGCACTTGTGTTCTCCGAGCTGAGACCCAAGCTTGTTGCGACCATTGCAGCAGCGTAAGCGGAGCCTGTGAAAAAATTCTTTTTCGCAATCATAGTTGTAGGGGGGTGGGGGAGTTGGGGGGTAAGCAACAGGATTGCTGACGGGCTTGATTTACCTTTCTGCTGCGATATTGCAAACTCAAATTTTGAATATTTTGCATTTTTTGCAAAATTCACGCTGAAGACCCTGAGTTTCAGTCACACAACCGCAAGAAACTCTAAGCCACCATTCCTTTGGAGTTCCGAAATAAAATACTCAAGCGGTCCCCGCCCCTGAGTTCCGTGGGGTATCATTTGATCCATCCTGTTGCTCGCGCACGAGCAGTGCGGACTTCCGCATCACTCCCCAGCGATAGCCGGAGATGCCGCCATCGCGGCGAATGACCCGGTGGCACGGAATCAACACCGCCAGCGGATTCGCCGCGCAAGCGCTGGCCACGGCACGTGCGGCCTTGGGACTTCCGAGCGCGCTGGCAAGCTCCGCGTAACTCGCACTCTTGCCGACTGGAATGCGACCCAACTCGCGCCAAACTTTTTTTTGAAATTCCGTACCTCGTGCATCGAGCGGCAGACTCATCGTCGTCCGCGGATCCTCAATGATCGCAAGAATCAACCTCACACCGTTCACCGCCGCGTTCTCAAGCCGCGCTTGCGGGAAGCGCGCTTGGAAATCCGCCTCCAGCGCCAAGGCATCCTCGCCCAGCAACACACAACAAATGCCACGGGAAGAGGCGCCGACAAGCACATGGCCCAGCGAGCACTCTAGGATTTCGTAGCGAATCGTCTCCAAATCGCAGTTTCCCAACAGGGCTTGAGCGCGGCGCATGGTCGATTCATCGCATCGAAGTCCGCCCACCTCAAGGAACCATTGCCGGTCGGGTGTTTCTCGGTTATGTCCTTCCCGGAAATGAATTCGCCTGACCTGCTACGCCACTGTCCGGATCTGCTGAGCTACACCCGCCGCCCCACACGGGTGGTGATGGTCGGAAACGTCGGGATTGGTGGAAACCACCCGGTGCGCGTGCAATCCATGATCACCTCAGACACGCGCGACACGCCCGCATGCGTGGCAGAGGTGCTGGGCTTGGCGGAGGCTGGCTGCGAAATCGTCCGCATCACGGCGCAAACCAAGATCTATGCCGCCAATCTCGAAAACATCGCTCGCGGCGTCCGCGCGGCTGGATGCGCGGTCCCGCTGGTGGCCGACATCCACTTCAAGCCAGACGCAGCGCTTGAAGCTGCCAAGTGGGTGGAAAAAGTCCGCGTGAACCCCGGAAATTACGTCGATAAAAAGAAATTTGAGATCCGCGAATACAGCGACTCTCAATACGCCGAGGAACTTGAGCGGATCCGCGCGGAATTCATCCCGCTCGTCCAACTCTGCAAAGACCTCGGCCGCGCCATGCGCATCGGCACCAATCATGGCTCGCTCTCCGACCGGATCATGAACCGCTACGGTGACACCCCTCTCGGCATGTGCGAAAGCGCATTGGAGTTCGCACGGCTCGCACGAGAACAAGATTATCATAATTTCGTTTTCTCCATGAAAGCCTCCAACCCGAAGGTCATGATCGAGGCCTACCGCCTGCTTGTCGCCCGTCTGAGCGCCGAGGGCCAAGATTGGAACTACCCCATTCACCTTGGCGTGACCGAGGCGGGGGATGGCGAGGACGGGCGAATCAAAAGCGCCATCGGCATCGGCTCACTGCTCGCTGACGGCATTGGTGACACCATCCGCGTCTCGCTCACCGAGGATGCGATTCATGAAATTCCGGTTGCGCAGGCGCTGACAGCCGCCTTTCACCGGGGTGCAGCCACGCCCCCAACCCACGAGTTGGTGCCACAAGCCGGGCCGCCTACCCCCTCTTACAATCCATTTTCCTACGAGCGCCGCGCCAGCCTTCCCATCACACGCATGGGTCACGGACTCGGAGGCGCTCAGACCGTCCGCGTCTTCACCACCCAAGAGCGCTGGAACTCGCTGGCCCATAAAATTCCCAACATGGGCGACTTTAAACCCGAGATCATTTTCGAAAAATCCGAGGTTCTTGAAATCGACCCGCGCGACACATCCGCCGTCGCCGCGCTAAACGCCGCGTCCGAGCCGCAGCTCATCAGCGTCGCCGATGGACTGGACCTCGAGGTCATCCACGCCTTCCGCCAGCTTGCCTTCCGCGTCGATCCCCGGCACCCGATTCTCCTCAAAGACACGCTTCACCCGCCCGCCGCGTCTGCGGATTTTCTAAACGCCCTCCTCCCCGCCGCCGCCAACATTGGCTCGCTGCTCTGTGATGGCATTGGCGACGCCGTCCTCGTCCGTGGCGAGACCGCTCCCGGCCAATCTCTGCGCCTTGCTTATAATATCCTGCAAGCCGCCGGCACGCGCATTTTCAAAACTGACTACGTCGCCTGCCCCAGCTGCGGCCGCACGCTCTTCAACCTCCAGCACACCACCCAGAAAATCCGCGCCGCCACCGGCCACCTCAAGGGCGTCCGCATCGCGGTGATGGGCTGCATCGTCAATGGTCCCGGCGAAATGGCGGATGCGGACTTCGGCTACGTCGGCGGCGCACCCGGAAAAATCAATCTTTACGTCGGCAAAACCGCAGTCAAATTCAACATCCCCGAGGCAGAAGCCGTCGCTCGACTCACCGATCTCATCCGCGAGCACGGGAAATGGGTGGACGCGCCAGAACCCGCCACGGAGACGGTTTAATCCACCTCAACAATCCTCTCCAGCCATGCCCGGAACCGACACCTTGACCGAGACACGCCAGGCCACCGCCGCCGACCTGCCATGGAACGTCATCGTCCACAATGACCCTGTAAACCTCATGGGATACGTGACTTATGTGCTGATGAAAATTTTCGGCTACG
>JBILPN010000557.1:0-3065 GCA_044373865.1 Luteolibacter sp.
TCCTCGTCGGCAATCGCACCGCGACTGCTCCCAGAACCTTGTCCCTCGATCTCGCGGGCACAGCCACGGGAACCTTCAGCGGTCTGATCGATATCAGAAAGATCGACAACCTCACCACTTTCAATGTCGGAACGGATGACACGCTCACGCTAAGCGGAAACATTACAGGCGCTGCCGGGTGGACGAAAACCGGCGCGGGCACGCTGCAGCTCTCCGGAGTAGCCAAGACCTACAGCGGCGCGACCATCATCAAGGCCGGCACCCTGAAGCTGGTTGCCGCGGACTTGATTCCGGACGGCGCTTTCAAAGGCAATCTCACCGTCACCGGCACGCTCGACCTGAACACCTTCTCCGAGACGATCAACGGCCTGAGCGAAGCCGGCATCGTCGACACGGTGGCCGGTGGCGCGCCGACGCTGACCGTGGGCTCCAACGACCAGACGAGCACCTTCAGCGGCACCATCCAGAACACGGCCGGCACCTTGGCACTTGCCAAGACCGGCACCGGCACGCTGACCCTCTCAAATACCAATACCTACGCCGGGGCGACCACCATCGGCGGCGGCACGCTGGCTCTCGGTGCAAACAATGTTCTCCCGGACAGTTCGAGCCTCACCATCGGTGCCGCCACCCTGGCCGCGGCCACCTTCGATGACAGCCTTGGCACTCTCGATGTCTCCGCTGCCGCCACGGTTCATCTCGGGAAGGGAGCCAATCTGGTCTTCGCCGATAGCAGTGGGGTGGACTGGACGGATACCCCGGGAACACTCAACATCACTGGCACCTTCGTTTCCGGCTCATCGATCAAGTTTGCCACCAGCTCTGGCCTTACGCGCGCCCAGCTCGACCTCATCACCATCAATGGCGTCCCCGGCACCTACACGCTCGACAGCAGCGGCTTCCTTAGCATCGGCAACGTCTCCTCGAGCTATGAAGCCTGGCAGGCCGCCAACAGCACCGCCCAAGCCAGCAACCTCGACCATGACAACGACGGGGTTTCCAACGGCGTCGAATACTTCCTCAGTGGCAACACCAACACCACCGGCTTTACCGCCCTTCCCGGCGTAAACAACAACAACGCTGGGGTCCTCAGCGTCACCTGGACCAAGGCCGCAACCGGCTATACGGGCACCTACGATTCCGACTTCGTGGTGGAAACCTCCTCGACGCTGGCCAATTTTTGGACAAGGGCCACCACCAGCTTAATCCCCAACATCCCGGACACCGTTTACATCAGCGGCAATTCCGTGACCTACACCTTCCCGGCCGGCACCAAGAACTTCGCCCGCCTCGCGGCCACCGGCGGCCCGGCGGGCTCCGGCGACTGGAGAAAGATTCGCCTCTACGGGCACGCCTACAACATCACCTCCGGGCAAGCGGCAGGGTGGACTGTGTCGCAGTTGAACACCATCGCGGGCAATTTCCAGCTTTTCACCTCTGAAAAGCGGCACGCGGCGGATTATTATGGAAATAATACAACTGAAGCGGCGGTCTCTTACGCCTCGAAGGTCTTTGTGGATCGAAATCCCAACACAGAGGTTCTCTTTTATTGGAACAGCATCATCCCCTACATCGGTCTTTTTGAGTCGATCACTGCGGCATGGAATGCACCCGAGGACTATTTTGAGGAGGCATTCAATCCAGCCTGGCCCGGCGAATTGCAGTTCAAGTGGAGCAATCCCGCGATGTCAGACTGGTGGATCAATGTCGCCAACTCCTACGTAAACGCTCCGGGCGCGGTCGCCAAGTTCGCCGGTGTCTTCGTGGATGGCGTCGTGAAGGCTGATGGCGTTTACAGCAATCAGATCAAAGCCGCAATGGACAGATTGGATGGCTTGGTGATCTACAACGGCTATAAAATGCTGGATAGTCGGCAACAGATCTACGCAGGTTCTGATTTTCTGGAACACGCGGACGGTGTCTATGTGGAAGGGTGGGGCGGCAATATGCTTACCGCCTCGGCAGCGGGTCGGAAGTTGATCGTGGACTCGCTTCTGGCGGTAAGCCCCAACAAATACATCATCTGCCACAGCTTCAGCGGCAACGCACTTGGGACCCAGGAGTTTAAAAACGACTTGGAGGACCAACTGGCCGCATTCCTGATTGTGGCGAACGACTTTTCCTACTTCCACTGGGGAGATGACTACGGCCATACTTCCGTGGAAGGTGTGTCGATGATCGAAGAATTCCAGCATGCAGTGGGGGCACCTGTGTCACCGGTTACCGTGTATGCAGATCGTTACGAACGGCGCTTTAAGCACTGCACTGCGATCTGGTATCCAAACGATCCTCTCAACAGCGTCGTTCTCTGGGGACAATTCAACTAAGAATTGTTCACGAAAAAAGAGGATGACCGCAGGGAAGCCTGCCACCCCACCAACGACTCCTGGTCCTGCGCCTAGTATGAAAAAACTGGAAAAAACCGAGCGAGAATCTCCACAGCAATTCATCGGTCTGATTCTCAGAAAATGGGTGGGTATCCTGTGAACACATGATATCCACCCCTCCCAAAAAAAGTTATGGTTTGAATGTCAGCACGGTGGCGGTTCAGTCGCCGAGTTCTGAAAATACCCACCAATCTCTGCTCGAAACCCTTTTTCCCACCTCCGGTCCACCACCGGCTCTTCCAACCGCATTCACGCCAAAAGCAAATTCTTAATAACCATCCCCACAAGCACCAGCCATGAAACCCACCACATCCCTCCTCACCCTTACCGCCGCGCTCGCGCTGTTCAGCAACCAAGCCACGGCCGCCACCTTCACCTGGGATGGATCTACCTCAACTTCTTGGAATACCGCTACAAACTGGGTTTCGGACATTGCGCCGGGGACCGGCGGAAATACCACGGATGTCATTATCGCCGGCACCTCCAATGTTTTTAATATTTTTCTAGCGACCGCCGGAACGTATACTCTCAAATCGCTGACGTTTGATGCCACTAACGATGCGGACACCAGGCTCTTTGTGGCCGGTGCCGCCAATACTACCGCCAATTCTCGCCCTTTGATATTTAGCTCATCCTCGGGCAATGCAACCTTGACCGTGGAATCCGACTCGACCGGAA
>JBILPN010000057.1:0-10603 GCA_044373865.1 Luteolibacter sp.
ATGCGCAATTGATTAGAAAATGGAGATCAGTGAAAGCGCGCCAAGCGCAAGCCCCAGAGCGCCAAGCCGCACTCTCGTTCCTGTCTTAAAAAATGCTAGAGAGAGACTTATCACAGCAACAAGCCCAAGCACCCAATCCAAAGCCCCATGCGAATGAAAAAATGCGGCCCTGAACAAATCAAATTCGTCAGTTTCATCGGGGTGATAATGCCCCGGATGTGCCCAAACCAAAGAAGGCAACAAGCCAAGAAACAAACCCAACAAGCCAAGTGGGCGAAGAAACAGAGAACGAAAAGGATTGATCGAATTCATAAGGGACTGGCCAAGAATTGAGCAGCGGACATGCCAAACCAAGAAAAAAACCATGCCCCCACAGGGAGGGCATGGTTCAACCAACAACCGATGACAAAGAAATTATTTGTAAGTGCCCTTCAGGAATGGCTCGCCAACGACGTCCTTGTATTCCTTGAGGATCTTGAACTGACCGTCAGCACGGGTTTCGCCAATGTAAACGTTCTTGGTAAGGTGGTGATTCTTCTGTGAAGTCACCGTGCCACCAGGCCCGTCGAACGAAATGCCAGCTTTCAGAGCTTCCATGACCTTCTCGACCTCGAAAGTCCCTGCCTTTTCAACAGCGGCCTTCCAAAGATACACGCCATTGTAAGAGAGAACCATTGGCGAGCAGGTCACACGACCTTCTTTAACGATCCCGGAAACGTCAGACTTCGCAAGCCAAGCTTGGAAATTCTTAGTGAACTTGGCATTCGCAGGACTCTTGATCGACTGAAAGTAAGTCCAGCAACCCAACTGACCAACAAGCTGACTTGCTGGCAGGCCGCGGAACTCATCCTCAGAAACCGAGAAGCTTACCACCGGGCAGGATTCAGCATCCAAACCAGCGGCTGCATACTCTTTGAAGAACGGAACATTCGTGTCGCCGTTCAGCGTGTTGATGATGCACGCATCACCACTTGCGGCGAATTGCTTGATCTCCGAAATGATTTGCTGATAGTCGGTGTGACCGAATGGTGTGTATTTTCCAGCGGAAATGATCTTTCCGGAGGCATCCTTGGTGAATCCACCTCCAATGTTCTCCATCGGCACTCCCTTGCTGAGAAGATACTCAAGCAAGATCAAGTTTGTCGTCTGCGGATAGACATAGTCCGAGCCAATGAGGTAGAATTTCTTCTTCCCTTCTTCGAGCATGTAGTCAACCGCAGGAGTCGCCTGCTGGTTCACCGCCTCAGCCGTGTAAAAAATATTCGGGGACATTTCTTCCCCCTCATACTGCACAGGGTAGAAGAGAAGTCCTTTTTTCTCCTCGAAGACTGGAAGGACAGACTTCCGACTAACCGATGTCCAGCAACCAAAAGTGACGGAAACTTTGTCTTGCTCCAAAAGTTGTTTCGCCTTCTCAGCGAAAAGAGGCCAATTGGATGCCCCATCGACGACGACAGGCTCAATTTTCTTGCCCATCACGCCACCAGCAGCGTTGATTTCATCAAATGTGAAGAGAAGAATATCGCGAAGCGATGTCTCACTGATTGCCATGGTGCCGCTCAGCGAGTGAAGAACACCCACTTTGACGGTTTCTTCTGCCTGCGAAGGTGCAGATGATAATGCGAGCGCAGCGAATGCGGAAGGAATAAGACGATTGATCATAAATTTATTTGAAGGCGATTTCGTTTAATGCGTTTCAGAAGAAAAAGGCAGGAGAGTATTCAAACCAACGGATCAATAGGGCTCTCCTGCCTCAAGCGTTTAAAACAAGGATATCGAATTTAGAACGCAACGCTGAGACCAGCACTTGCAGTGAGGAAGCTATCCACAGGATTGCCTGGAATCACTTCATCGTCCGTGATATAATATGTCAGCCCGGCATTGAGATCCCAGGCTCCAAAGCCGTCGCCAATGTAAGGCGAAAGCGGAAGTGTTCCCGCAACACCAAGCGATGCGAATCCGAAACCATTGTCGGTTCCAGCGTGGAAATCATCCTCGAGAAAATAAGCGATGTTGACAGGGAAAGAGATAGCAACTGGACCTGCTTCCATGCTGTGTCCGAGTCCGAGCACCAAGACCGTTCCCGTATTTCCACCAGAGGCACCCGCATCCAGACGATTATGAATCGTCAACGATGGCGCAAGAATGGTATCGTAGGCAAACTTGATATCCAAGATATCCTCGGTGCTACCCACATAGGTCCACGCTTGGTAAGTCGCGGAAACCGTTAGTTTGTCAAAGGAATAGGAAAGACCTGTCCAAAAATCAACTTCCTGCACGCGTCCACCATTTGGCGATGAGCCACCACCCACTTTACTGTTGATGTCCATCCATGTACCAACCGTGGCAGTTATATCGTTTGGCAATGCAAACGCTAACTCGATCATTGGGTTGAATGTCGGCTCCGACAAGGAGCTTCCATCTTTCCAAACATCGGCACCGTAAGAAATGAAATGGGAATTCAAGTCCAGTTTAAGAACACCCGAAATCACATCCTCCACAGCCGCTTCAGGAGCCGCTGCCGCTGCCTCGGTCAAGCCGGCCTGGGCAATACCCGTGGCCAAGGCAAATGCGAGAATTGGCATGTTGATCAAATTACGACGATACTTGTTTTTCATGTTTCAGCTTTTTGTTGATGGCAGGTGGTCCTGCGTAACATCTAAAACAGCGGAATTCGTGCCACTTCTTCTCATCAGACTATCATTCGAACTTTATTTTAGATGAATTTCTGAATCCACGCGCTCAACAGAAATGAAATCGATAAGCAATTGGCATCGTTATGAATTCTACGCATACCATTAGAAATTTAAGCCCAAATTTGCCTCTACGGCTGGCCGACATCAAAATCATACCGTGAGAAATTCCTTCACGATCGCATCCGTCAGATTGGAAATTTCACCACTTGCTGCGACGGTCCCCCGCTCGAGAATGGCGAAGTCGTCTCCAAGCTCCTTGCAAAAATCCAAATACTGCTCAACCAACAGGATCGCCATCGTGCCTTCCTGACGCAACATCTTAATCGCATCACCAATTTGGTCGATCACATTGGGCTGAATCCCCTCCGTGGGCTCATCGAGAATTAAAAGTTTTGGATTGGTCAACAATGCGCGCCCAATGGCGAGTTGCTGCTGCTGGCCACCAGAAAGCATGCCTCCCTTCCGATGTAGAAATTCTTTGATGATGGGAAAGAGTGCATAAACTCGCTCCGTCTCACTCGCCTCGGGCTTCAAACCGCGGGCATGCAAACCAATGAACAAATTCTCCTCTACCGTGAGATGCGGAAAAATCTCACGCCCTTGAGGAACATAGGCCAAACCCATTCTAGCACGGTTTGCTGAAGATGCCGCGTTGATGGTGACTCCACCCAATTCCATGCTTCCCTCATCCGCTGGCAAAAGCCCCATCAAAGCCTTGAGCGTCGTGCTTTTTCCAACTCCGTTGCGGCCCATCAGGCAAAATACCGACTTTTGCCTAACTTCCAAATTCACACCTCGCAAAATCGCACTTCCGCCAATGGAGACGTGGAGGTTTGAAATCAACAAACTGGTTTCAATGGAGGCCATAAAATTATGCGACTTTTGATTTGCGGCCGAGATACACTTCAATCACCCGTTCATCCGCTTGAACTTCATCAACCGGTCCTTCACAAAGAACATGACCCTGATGCAAGACCGTAACTTTGCGGCCCTGGGAAATCTGACGAACAAACGTCATGTCATGCTCAATAACGACGATCGTGTGTTTTCCAGCAAGTGACAGCAACAATTCTCCCGTGCGATAAGTTTCCTCATCCGTCATTCCCGCAGCGGGCTCATCCACCAGCAACAGGCGCGCTTCCTGTGCAAGCAACATGCCAATTTCTAACCACTGCTTTTGCCCGTGCGCCAAGGTTCCTGCTTTGCGATTTGCATGGGCTGAAAGTTTGATAATTTCAAGGATCTCAGCAATTCGCTCGCGTTGGCCCGGTGTGATTTTACCGAAAAGACTATGCCAAATGCTACGGGATCCTGCCAGTGACAGAATCAGATTTTCCGTAACGGTGTGATCATTGTAAACTGTTGGCGTCTGGAACTTGCGGCCAATGCCAAGACGATAAATTTCGTATTCGTTGAGCTTTAGCAGATCGTGCTTGGAGTCATCCCACATCAAGGTCCCTTGATCCGGCTGAGTGCGTCCGGTGATAAGATCCAAAAACGTCGTCTTGCCAGCGCCATTGGGACCGATCACCGTCCGCAGCTCGCCCTCATCCAAATAGAAATTCAAGTCATTGATCGCTTTGAAGCCATCAAACGATTTGTTCAATCCTTCGGCGGCGAGAAGAAATGGTTTTTGATTCACGAGTCAGTTGCGTTCGGTGGAAGTGTTGGATTCAGGCAAATCAGTTAGCACGTCTTTGCGACGGATTTTTGCAAATATCCCTTGAAGTTGCGATGGAATTCCAACGATTCCCTTGGGCATGAACATCACCACAAGGACGAAGGCCCCACCTAGAATCAAAATCCACAGATCTGGATAGGCTCGTGTCGCCCAGCTCTTCAGAGCATTCACCGAGATCGCGCCAACAACAGGCCCAACCAAGGTGCCCCGTCCTCCCAAAGCAACCCAGACAACCGCTTCAAGAGATTTCTCCGTGGTCATTTCACTCGGATTGATGATTCCAACCTGCGGCACATAAAGAGCCCCGGCGAGCGCGGCAATCATCGCGCTGAGAACAAATACAAACAACTTGAAATTCGCGGTGGCATACCCGGAAAAGAGCACACGATTCTCTGAATCCCGGATCGCGCGCTGAATGAGGCCAAACCGCGAGTGTGTGAGCCATTTGCATCCAGCGACGACCGCAACCACTAACACTGCAGTTGCGATATATAGCGCGCGCTGTGTGCTAGCAATCCGAAGATCCGAACCCAAGAGACTGCGGAAGTCGGTAAATCCATTGTTCCCCCCCATCAGCAAGTCATTCCTGAAAAATAACAATGCTGCGCCATAGGTGAGTGCTTGAGTTAAGATCGAGAAATAGACTCCTTTGATGCGCGAACGGAACGCGAGATACCCGAAAACGTAGGCGAGCAGACCGGGGACAATCAGGACCATCGCAAGTGCAAATGGGAATGAGTAAAATGGCTGCCAAAATGCAGGAAGCTCCGTGTGGCCGAGGAAAACCATGAAGTCCGGCAACGCGCTCTTATACTGCCCCAAGGTGCCAATCATCAGCATGAGGTGCATGCCCATCATGTATCCTCCGAGTGTGAAGAACAAGGCCTGCCCAAGACACAAAAGCCCGGTGTATCCCCACAACAAATCAATCGAGATCGCCATGATGCCATAACACAGATACTTGCCCCATAAATTCAGGGTGAAATCTTCAATATATCCAAGCCCGTTTAAAAGCGGCATCACGACCACCAGAAAAATGGCAGCGATGATCAAGATTGGCGTTTGAATCCGGCCAGTGATAGGTTGCGTTGTCATCGATCAGTCAAGACTACGGGAACGGGTGACGAAAATGCCGGCGGGACGCCATTGGAGAAATAGAATGATTGCGCCAAGCACTAGAATTTTCCCGATCACCGGATTGCCCAAGTATTGTTGAAGCGCTTGATCTGCCATTCCAATGCCCAAGGCGCTGATGACCGTTCCAAGAATATTGCCAACACCGCCAACCACTACCGTCATGAAAGCGTCCACGATGTAATTTTGTCCAAGAGACGGACCGACATTGCCGATCTGTGAGAGGAAAGCCCCCGCAAGCCCCGCCAAACCACAACCAAAGGCAAAGGTCATCATATTCACTCGCTCAGTTCGCACCCCCATGCAGGCCGCCATGTTTCGATTTTGCATCACGGCTCGAATCAGTAAACCCAACGAAGTTTTATTCAAAACCAACCACGTGACCGCGATGATGAGAATGGCAAAGCCAATCACAAACACCCGGTTCCAACCGAAGACAATATCATTCACTGTCCAGTTTCCAGAAAGCCAAGATGGGCTGAAAACTTGCACATTGTTTGATCCGAAAATCAGACGGAAAAGTTGTTGCAGCACCAACGAAATTCCCCAAGTGGCGAGCAACGACTCCAAAGGACGCCGATAGAGAAAACGGATCACAGAGCGCTCCAACAGAACCCCCACAAGAGCAGCCATCAAAAACGCTGCGGGAAGAGCTACGACAAAATAGAGATTCACCCCCGAAGTCGATAGATTCATTCCTGGAATGGTGATTGAAACGCCAAATGGTGAGAGTTTCAAACCGGCGCCAAAGACATTCTGAATGACATAGGTTGTATAAGCACCGACCGCGATGAATTCTCCGTGGGCCATGTTGATAATTCCCATCAGCCCAAACGTGATGGCCAAACCAATCGCCACAACGAGCAAAACGGAACCTAGCGAAAGCCCGCGAAAAGCCGTGCCCGCAGCATTGATGGTCGAAATATGGCTCTCGATCGAAGCAATCGCGGTCCGCGCCGCCAATGCCATGGGTGCATCTTTTGCGGCCTGGGCCTCTGCTAGGATGGTTTTGATGGTATCATAGGCCGCGAGTGATTTCAGTTCGCCCAATTTTGCACAGGCGGCGAGTCTCTCAGCAGGAAGGGGCGATCTGAGTTGGATAATCGAGATCGACTCCTGCAAGGCGCGGATCGCTTTGGGGTTAGTTTCACGCTTTTGGAGGATTTGCAGGGATTCAAGCTTCTCCTGCTTTTGACCGATTGCCGAATCTTGAATGGCGCGGATGCGCTTCGCCAAGTCGGGATCCGCAAGGGCGACGAGGTCGGAAACCTCTTTCATGACACGCCGAAGACGGGAGTCCGTATCTGCGAACTCGACCTCGTCAGGGTTGATGCGCACAGCACTTCCGTCTGAAGCCAGCAGCGGCTTTCCATCCGCCACGCGCAAACTCGCAAAGCCCCCATCGGAATCCGCCGCCCCAGTGAGCGTCACGGCTGTTAGTTCACCACTTGGATCTTCGACACGAAAAATTTCGCCCATTTTCCACCGCTCCAGCCATTTCGCAATCTCAGGAGTGGGCGTTTGCTTCAGAGAGGAGATGAGTTCCCCTTGCGCATCTGAGGTCTCGGCGATCACTGCGGCGGCAATCACTTCGCGGATTGGCGGCGGAGAGACTTCGGCGCGTGCATTGGCGAAGGATAGAAATAGCGCAACGAGGGGCACAGCCCATCGAAGTGTTGGATATTGGTGGATTGTGCGCTTGGACACGGGGGAGGCTAAGCACCCCCCGTGCCACACCAATTGAGAAAAAGGTCCGCCGCCTAACTCCTCTCAGTTATGGTCGTCCATACGTGTCGCAGCGCTTGTGCCAGCCCTCCTCCCAGCGCTTTTCGCCACGAGCTGGCGGTGAATTATCGATCCGCCGGGTCAAGGTCCGGCGTGCCGAAGCCGCAAATTCGAGCGCGGCTGCGGGGCCAGCCGGGGCATCCTTCATTCCGCCCAAGACCTGAAGCAAACCCCAGCCCTGGCCTTCATAGCGCTCGGCAACTTGAGTTCCATCGCCCTTGAAATTCACATAATCGATCAGCGCGTAAATGCCCTGCGGAGTGGTCGCCACCTTGTGATAATTCGTGTGAATTCTTGCCCTCTCGCTTGCGGGTGCCGCCGCGATAATTTTCGGCAACGCAGCACGCGAGCGCCCGATGATGTAATCGGTCTGCACCCCGACGCTCCCAGCCAACCAAGCACGCAAGGCGCTCATCTGCGGCCCGTCGAATTCACGCTGGAATTCCGCACGGGAGCTCCATGGACTGTGAGGCTGGAGCGCCACTTGAGGAATTCGCAAACCACGTTCCCGGGCGAATTCGATGAATTGCGGCCAACTCTCGGTAAACCGCCCCTTCACTCCCTTGGGATACCAAATGAAATGGCCGATTCCCAACGAAGGAAATTCTTCACCCACATTCCAAGTCGTCAGACCGCTCACCGTGCCGGCACACTCATTTTGCCAAATTTTCCTTCCGATTGCCGTTTTCTGTGAAGCTGGCAGCTCAAGCAGCGGTGGAGCCTCCGCGACCGGAGACTTGCCCGGGGAACAGGCCGTCAAAAACACCACGAACGCGCAGACAATATAGGCAGCTTGCATCGCGACAGCCTATCGCTACGCTGCGCGGGACTGCAAGCCCACTTACGACCATGAACCGCATTCCTTGGGACAAACTTCTGAGCTTCTCCGCCCTCGATTTTTGGAAATTAGTCGCGAGCGCCCTGATCATTTTACTCGTCAATAAAGTCCAATTGTTCAGCGACCGGCTCTCCGCGCTTCTCATCGCCCTCCCCCTCACGTCCTTGCTGGCCATGATTTGGATGCACCAAGGCGGCCAATCTCCGCAGCGCCTTGCCAATCACGCCGAAGGAACCTTTTGGTTCGTCCTCCCCACCCTGCCGATGTTTTTGATCCTCCCTTGGATGCTCAGAAACGGTTGGGGCTTCTGGACATCCTTGGCCCTGAATTGCCTCGCGACCGTTTTGTTTTTTTGGATCACCGTCTTCATCCTCCGCCGTTTTGGGATGGATTTGATGCCAAAATGATCCGCCAATGAGCGAAAAATCAGCGCAAATGAAGCAGAAAAGGCTTGTCAGTCCACTCAATCTCTGTTTTGACAATCGGCCCGGCGTAATTTCCGGACAACTCTGCACATCCCATTTGTTTTGAGCGAAAAGAAACCGTCCCTGCTCCCAGATAACGTCATTGCGTTTGAGCAGGAACAGCCAATTTCGCGATTTCCCGGTTCACCTATGAAAAGCGATCTTCTCGATAAGGCCTCTGAAATTGTCACCGACCCACTTGTATTGGTCAATCTGGTCTCCCAGCGTGTCAGGCAGTTGAACAGCGGCCGTTCACCCTTGATTGCCACGCGCCCCAGCATGGGCGTCGCTGACATCGCTCTCACGGAGATCATCGAAGGAAAAATCAAGTTGGTCCACCGAGAGGCTCCTTAAGGCGCTTTTTGCCAAACTCATCCGCCTCCCATGAGCAAGGAAATCGCCACCAACCGGAAGGCCGGCCGCGATTTCCATATTTTGGAGAAATACGAGGCGGGTCTCGAACTCAAGGGCACGGAGGTCAAGTCGATCCGTGCTGGTAAGATCAATGTGTCCGACGCGTTCGCCCGCATCGAGAACAACCAAATTTTCCTTTACGGTTGTGATATCCAACCATGGCAAACCGCCGGGGATTGGTTCAATCACCTCGCCAAGCGTCCCAGGCGACTGCTTCTCCACAAACGGGAGATTCTCAAGCTTTCGGTCGCCACAGCGGTCAAAGGCTGCACCCTTCCCCTGCTGCGGATTTATTGGAAAGACCGCCGCGTGAAAGTCGAGATCGGCGTGGGCAAAGGCAAAACTCATGCCGACCAACGTCACGACCTCAAGGAAAAGGTTGAGCTGCGCGAAGCCCAACGTGAAATGTCTCGTTTCAATCAACGCTGATCACTCGGCAGTCTCCGCAGGCACTTTGACACGCGCTGGCGGGTCCGTCGGCGGACGGGAAATCACCGCGCCGGACTCCCCCTCTGCCGCTGGCAACTTCGGATTCGTCGCACGAAATTCACTCTCCCCGGGAAGACCGAACATGTCTGGCATGCGCATTCCATCCCCCGTGAACGGGACTTGCACCGCCGGACTGGGGACAGCGACTTCTGGAACTTTTTCCTCGGGATTTACCTCTGGGCTCCGCAATTCAGGAGCTTCCACCTTTTTCGTCGCACAGGAAACCAGGCCCAAGGCAAAAGCCAGCAACATGCCGGAGGTGGTTTTTTTGGATGTCAGAATGTTCATTCTCTGGAGCATTTTATGACACACAGCCGGAGTTTACCAAGACGGAAAATCAGGATCTCCTCGTTGCTTACCAGAAAAGAAGCCCTCCCCCACCTGCACGAAACCAAGCTGGCGGAATCCTCATCCAGCCACTACGCTCGCCGCCATGGCTGGCACGTTCTCATTGATCCTCGAAACCTCAACTCCTCACGCATCCCTCTGCACCGTCAACTCTTGCGGAAACTTGGAAGAACGAAAATTCACAAGCGACCGCAGCCACAATGCCGCCTTATTCGCTCCGCTCAAGGAACTGCTCGACTCACGCGCGAACGATCTCATCGAGCAAGTTCTCGTGGGCAGCGGCCCCGGAAGTTACAGCGGCACGCGCGTTGGCATCGCTGCCGCGCAGGGAGTCGCCATCGCCCTCGGCTGCCCAGCCTTGACCCTGCCGTCCATCCTCGGCGTCCCCTCGGCGGAGTCAGGGGCGCGCTGCCTCGCCATCGGCGACGCAAGACGTGGCAGCTACTGGGCCGCAGAAATCGATCAATACGCAGCATGCGGTGAAGCCCAACTTACGGACATCGAGGGACTTATGCGAGTTGTTTCAAACTCGCTTGCCCGCGGAATCCCCGTTTTCGCGTTTGAGCCCGCCTCGCGATTTCCCTTACCGAGCGAGATCACCGCAGCACTGCGCCTAGAATTTCCGAGCGCAAGTCGGCTTTGGCGCGCTTGGAGCGAGTCCGATCCAAGAGAACGAGCGCGCTGGAAACAACAAACCCCTCAACCGATTTACTTAAAACCGCCCCACATCACTCCAGCCAAGCGCCCCAACTTT
>JBILPN010000559.1:0-3037 GCA_044373865.1 Luteolibacter sp.
CCTAACATCCAAAATCCCCAGAAGTCTGCGCCGAATTCAGCGCTGATTTTCTCGATGAGCGTCTCGGTGTAAAGGTTGCTTGCCCACGGGATGATGGTCTGGATGGGCTGGCGGAAATTCTCCATGGTGGCCGCACCAATCGCCGGAATGTCGCCGGTGTGTAGGGCGTGCAGAATTTTCTCCAAAACCCCGTGAGTTTGTTGCCGCGCGATCCACTCCGGACCACTGCGCAGAAGATACTTTTCAGTGACCATCTCCAAAATGGGCCCGACGTTCTGCGCCATGCCACCATGGACAAGAACGAGGGAGTCTTGAAGTTTTTGACGCGCGGACGCCGGCACATCCACCTCATCCAGCACCTTGTGCGTCGGCATCAAGCGTCCTCGGGAAATGCCATGCTCGGGATCCCCCGCTTGCGATGGCGTCCCCTGAATCAACTTCATGCCTGGCCAAACCCCGCCGGAATCCTGCCAGCCTCCGCCCGAACCACCGATCCACTCCCCTAACAATGCACGGGCCAAGACGATGCGCCGCTCACTCTCTTCCAAAGGACCGGTGAGCGAACGGGCCTGCCCTGTCGCCCGCATGCACACGCTGATGAGCGCCGCTAACAAATTGGTGGAAACCGCGAGACGCGAGCCTTTCGGGATGTTGTTGACGTTAGAAACCAGCTCAAGCCCTTTGCCCGGGCCAACGACACGCGCCAGAAGATCCGCCAGGCTTTGGCCGGAACCTTCAATGCCCGGTGGCACAATCCCACTCGCGATGACCGCCGCCTTGAGCAGGCCGAGGTGGTCTTTGGCAAAATCAAAAACTTCGTTGAGGCTGGAAATCTCCGCACTGCACCCAAGGTCCACACTGGTGAGACGCAGGAGCGGCTCCTCGATGATGCGCAAACTCGCCTCCACCGGCGGACTCGGCTCCTTGTCACGGCCATGCACCGCGAGATCGATGGAGATGTTCAAAACCTTCGCCCCTTCCGGGTAGTCCATGCCAAGGAAGAAGATGTCGCTCCACCCGCAATGCGTTAGATCCATGCGCACCGGCGTGCGCTCGCGGAGAATCGGGTAAACCCCGGTGGCCAGATCACGTTGAGCGATTTCCGGACGGATGCGCAGTGGCTGGTCCGCCGGGTGCCCCATGCGGAACATCCATTGATTGCCGCGCACGCTCCGCACACTGCGCCTGACTTGGTCCGCTAGAGTCTGGAAGGCCAGCCGCTGGTAAACCGAGGCCAAGGCGCTGGAAATTCCATCACTCGGCCCTTCCGTGCGCTGGCATTTTAGGAAAATGTCAATGGCCTCCTCGAAGCGGCGACCCAGCAGGTTTTCATAACCGTTGAATGGAATCGCACCCGGCTTGCCACTCACCTCCTGCGCGGCAAGGCGGAGCGGAAGATGGAAACGGTGAATCGAGTAGAGAAACAATAGGGCGCGAACGCGGTGATAGAGGTTCTCACTGGAGCGGCGGAAGGCATCGAGCGCTTCAGCCTCCGCAAGGAGATCGACAAGGCTGAGAGACTCGCAAGCGGCATCCAGCGAGAGATCGCGGACGGCATCGTCCGGCGAGGTGATGAGGGTGAGCAGGGCCATGGCAGTCTGGGCTTAGGCGTGGGACTGGGCGAGGAGTTCGACGATGTTCGTGAGAATTTCGTCGCGGTCTTTGCCCGCCAATCCGAGCGCCAACTGAGCGGTGAGCAAACCGTAATGAAGGCCGATGTCATGGCGGCGACCTTGAAGCTCATGCGCGATGTAGCGCTCGCCCCGCGCGATTTCCATGAGGGCACTGGAAAGGTCCGCGCGCCCCGCTTGCAACTGGCGGGCAAGGATTTCCATCACCGTGGGCGTGAGGACATGGAGCCCGAAAAAACACAGGTAATTCCCGGCGCGGAGTCCTGGCACGACGAGTTTTTGCTCGGCCTCCGTGGGCGTGGGCTTTTCAATCACCGTCTCAATCTCATAAAGCCGGTCACTCCCCGGCACCCGGCCACCGCCAATGGCCCCATACAGCGGCAGCTTGCTCTCATGCGTCGCTTGGACGGCGGAAACCGCGCATTTTTCCGCATGCGCAGTCGCGAGAAGCTGGGCGGTGCAGGAAATTTCCGTGCGGCTCAAATACAGGTGGTCACCCACCATCAGCAAAAATGCGTCGTTGCCCGTGAACTCGGCCGCACAATGGACGGCATGCCCATACCCAAGCGGCTCGGTCTGCTCGATAAATCGCATGTGGCTTGCGTGCGGACCTGCCGCAGCGGCATAGGCGGCGGCATCTCCAGGGCAAATGATGACGGCAATTTCCTCAATTCCAGCCGCGGTGATTTCATCCGCTAAGATCGCGAGGGCGGATCTGGCGCTTCCATCACGGTCAACCAGCGTTTGCAAAGGGAGGGTCCGCTGGGACTTCCCGGCGGCGGTGATCACGGCTTTTTTGACTTTCACTGGCGACATCCTGCCCATAACGCGCCAATTGACAATCTCCCAGAAACGACAAACCCGCATTTTTTACCGATTCCGCATCCAGCCTCTCCGCGCTTGCAGTCAGAGCCATTCGCCGTGAGACTTCGCCCAATATGTTCACGCCGAAGTGGAAAACAGAAGCCCTGCACCTCGTGAAGGGCGCGAAAAAATTTGTCGATTATAAGCGCGACCTCATCCTGCCAGAACGCGTGGCGGAGATCGACTCCCGACGGCAGGACCTGGTCAATGCCATCCGGTCCCGCGACCGGGCGAAGGTTGATGAAACTTCAAAACAACTCCGCGCCGTCTGCGAAAACACGCTCGCCCACGAGAAACCGCTCGGCTGGTTCGAGGAAAACGTGGAGGTGATGTTCGTCGCCATCGTGATCGCACTCGGCCTCCGCGCTTACTATTTGCAACCCTTCCGCATCCCGACGGGGTCCATGCAACCCACCCTCAACGGCATCGTCGGCACCCCCTTGAAAAAGGAGGACTGGCCCAGCTTCCCCCAGCGCATGTTGGAAAAAGTCCTGCGCGGCCGTTCCTACGTCTATGAAGTCACCGACCGCGACCGCCGCCTC
>JBILPN010000560.1:0-3027 GCA_044373865.1 Luteolibacter sp.
ATACCATGTTTGCAAAGGACGCTGCATTTGGCTATCGCAGCTCCAATCTCTGCGCTTGGGTTGAAGAAAAATCCGGCGGTGCAATCAAAGCCCCTGATGTCAAAACCATTTCGCTAAACGAGATTCGGATCGGTGGACCCGAGGCGGTGATCGCGAAACTTTCGGCCCTCTGCGATGGCGAGGTCTGCATCGCCAACGCCGCGGCGCCGCGTGATCTGGAGGTGCTCGCATGGGCGGCTCTACAGGCGGAGAAACTTGGCTCACGCCTGATGTACCGCACCGCGGCAAGTTTTGTAGCGGCACGGTTAGGAATGGGTCCAAGCTTATTGTGGCAACCGGATCATCATCGTTCCGCAGGGAAACATGGTGGGCTTATCATGGTTGGTTCCCACGTGCCGAAGACCACGCAGCAGTTGGAATCGTTGCTTGCAAAGAGCGCCGTGGTTCCCGTGGAGCTCCCGGTGATAGACCTTCTGGATGATGAACTGCGCGGGAAAATTTTGTGCCATGCGATTGAAAGGGCCAACGACGGAATCCGCGCCGGCCGCGATGTGCTTGTTTTCACCAGCCGCGTTCTGATCTCCGGCAGTGGTGCGAAGGAAAGCCTCGCGATCAGCAGTCAGGTGTCCGAAGCACTGGTGGAATTGCTGCGTGGCATTGACGCTGCACCACGCTTCATCATCGCAAAAGGCGGCATCACATCGAGTGATCTTGCGACGCGCGCGCTGGGTGTTAAGCGCTCGATGGTGCTTGGCCAGATTTTACCAGGGATTCCCGTTTGGGAACTTGGCCCTGAAACCAAGTTTGCCGGGCTGCCGTATGTGGTGTTCCCCGGCAACGTCGGCGGGCCGGACTTGCTCGCCGAGGCACTAGGCAAATTCAATCATTAGACATAGAAAACCAAAATGCTCAAAAAATTGATAGATGTGAGATTCACTCGGGAAAATCTGCCGCTCATGGCCCTAGCAATCGTTCTATTTGCCGGTCAACACCCGTCTTTAGCCGCTTCGGTTGAGGGGGAGTTAAAGGTTTGGTATCCGGTTACCATCACATTCACCGGCAAACAGGCCAACGAAACGGAGGCGACCTTTCGAGATCATCGCCTGGATGTGACGTTCAGCAAAGGTGACAAAACCTTGCGGGTTCCCGGGTATTTTGCTGCGGACGGCAAGGCGGCGGAGTCGTCAGCGATAAGCGGCAACCAGTGGCGGGTCAAGTTCACACCGAATGAGGCTGGCGAATGGAAGTATTCCGTTTCTTTCCGCGAAGGGTCGGACATCGCGGTTCCCGCCGTGAGCAGTCCGACGGCCGGAAAATCGGCTGGAGCTCCTGACGGCGAAACCGGCTCGTTTATCGTCAAGCCTGCGGACCCCGGCGCGCCGGGCTTCTACGGCAAGGGAAATCTCACTTATGTCGGTGAGCATTACCTGCAATTTCAGGGAAGCAAGGAGTGGTTTGTCAAAGCAGGGCCGGGCAGTCCGGAGGACTTTTTTGGCTATCAGGACTTCGATGGAACCAAGGACGATCCAAACAAGAAGGGCGACACTGAGGCCAAAGACACCTATTTGTATGAAGATCATGGATTCGGCGCGGGAAATGGTGTGGGACTGCATCGCTATCTGTTTCATCTGAAGGATTGGAAAGAAGGCGACCCCACTTGGCAGGGGGGCAAAGGCAAGGGTATCATTGGTGCCATCAACTATCTGAGCGAGATAGGCGCGAATACACTCTACCACATCATCCTCACCCGTGACGACGACTCGGACAATACCTGGCCGTGGACGGATCGGGAGAGTAAATTGATTTACGATGTGTCCAAGCTGGACCAGTGGGATATCGTTTACACTCACATGAACCGCAAAGGAATCAACGCGGATCTGTATTTGTGCGAGGCCGACAACGACCGCTACCTGAGCCGCGGCGACATGGGCACCGAGAGAAGCATCTACTACCGGGAAGTGGTGGCTCGATTTGGCCATCATTTGGGGCTTCGCTACAATATCGGCGAAGAACATAGTTTAAAAACCGATCAGATTATTGCCAATGCCACTTACCTCAGCGCCTTGGATGCCTATGACCATCCCGTCGTCAGCCACAGCTTTCATCAGCTTGAGAAACAACACCAGCAGTTCGGCCCGCTGCTCGGAGTCAAGGATTTTCATGGTGTCTGCTATCAACTGCATGAGGAGCACCATTCGGAGGTGATCGGTTGGCGCGAAAAGTCAGCCAAGGCGGGTCATAAATGGCTGGTTGCAGAGGATGAAAGCTGGCCGATCGACGAGGATCAAACGGACCGCGCCGAAAGCTATGCATGGCAGGTGATGACCGCCGGTGGGGAGGGGATGAACTTGTATAACGGCTATAAGGATCCCAGCTACAACGACATTGGCCTCGAAGATTTTTCCCGGATGAAAAAGACCTTGGATTACGTGATCAGTCCGGCCGCGCTGCTTGTGCTGCCACAAGTCAATCCACACCTCCCTCAGATGGTTCCGGCGGATCATCTTGTTGGAAATAAAGGAAAGAATGATCCCCCGTTCTGTTTTGCGAAGGAAGGAAGCATTTACCTTGCCTATCACAAGAAGGGCGGCGACATCCGCCTGGACTTGAGCAAGCAGTCTGGAACATTTTCCGTGAAATGGTGGAATCCCCGGAAAAGCGACGGTGGTGGATTGCAAGACGGTTCGGTCACGAGCGTTTCTGGTGGAGATATTCGCTCATTGGGTAACCCACCCGGTGATTCAGGCTCCTCGTGGGCGGCACTTGTAATTTCAAACAACTGAACCGGTGAAACAAAAAACTCTAACGACCCTATTGGCCATTGCATTTTCGGCTCTGGGAAATGCTTCGGTATCGACCGACCTCACGGCGCCGATCGCGTCGGTTGACTTTGTGTGCGACGAGGTAGATTGCATCGTGGCCGTCGAGGCGGAGCATTTCTACAAGCAAACACACACCGACAAGCGGGCATGGCACATCACCACATCCCAAGCCATACCCGACGTAAAGCCGGATGCCGATCCTGAG
>JBILPN010000561.1:0-3019 GCA_044373865.1 Luteolibacter sp.
ATCAGGCCAGTTGAGGTGTTTGCGTCCGGCGCTGCGGTCGCCGTTGGCAAAAGACTCAGGCGAGACCCCGTTAGGCAAGTGATAGATGCGTTCGTGGTTGAGAGCGGTGCGGGCTTTTTCGTATTCCGAGTATCCCACACAGAGAACGGCGTCCGCGTCTTCGAGCAGGTGACGCGAGCGGAAGAGAGCGCCAAAAGGTTTCCCCCATTCCAGGTGTCCTTCTTGAGGGGCGACAATGGCTGCCGCCTCATCGGCAGGGACGTCAAAGACATTGCCATGGAGAGTCGCCACGAAGGGCTTCTTGCGGAGGCGTGCGGCGGTGAGGACGGCACCGCCCATGCGTTTGAGCACGTGGGCATGATAGATGCGGACGTTTTGCGCGGTGAGAAGGTGGTAGAAAAGATCGAGCGAGAGCAGATTTCCGCCTTTTTTGTCCAGAGCGAGGATATCTGCGGGAGAAAGTCCGAGGAATGGGTAGCAGTAGCGGTAGCGGTGGATTGGGATGTTCCGCCAGACCTCTTGAGCGGTGGGAGAAAGTGCGCGAGACGTGTGGATTTCTGCGACTTGGCCGGATGCTTGTTGTTGTTTGCAGAGGTTAAAAATGACGCTTTCCGTTCCTCCCCATTCGTCGATGGCGAAGCGGCGCGGGATGTGGAGGATCCTTGAGGGCATTTTTTTGGGGGGGCGGGAGATGTGAGAGTTAGGCATTTGCTGCGGACTTCATCACCGGGAAAATGTCAGTGAGAGCGTTGACGGGTGAGGTTTCCACGTTCGAGAGCCAGGCAGCGGCGCTGTCTGGGTGTTCCGGGGCGTATCCGTGCATGGCAGTGACCTTGCGTTGGTTGAGGAATGAGGGGACGAAGAGCGAGCCAGAGGGGAGCAGGTAGAACAATTCCCCGTATTTTTGGTCTGGAAAAAGACAGCCGTATCCGGCGAGTCGCTCGTTGGTGAGGATTTCCCCGTCGTTTTGCGCGGCAAGCCATGCGCTTGCGGTGCGGCGTGTGGCCTCGTTGGCAAACCAGAAGCGGGCCATCGTCGAGTCCCAGACGGCGATGTAGTCGCGGCCGTATTTCAGTCCCAAGGTTTCCCAGCGTGGCAGGAGGTCGGAGCAGACCTTGACATTGGCCATGCCGTGGTCGCTGAAAAGATGGATGCGCACGTCGCGGTAGTGGCGTGCTGCGAGGTCGGCGAGAGATTGGAGATTCTTTGAAAATTGGTCAAAGGCAGCGTCCACCTCCGGGTGATCGACTCCGAATTTGTGCATGACTGCGTCGAGGCGCGCGGTGAAGAGGTAGAGCAGCTCCGCGTCGCCCTTTTCGATTTCGCGGCGCGCGTGAGCGATGTTGCTTGCGTCGTCCATCCGCCAGTCTGAGCGGGCCCACGGTTTGCCAGAGTTTTGCCAGAGTTCGAAAATGGTGCTTTGTCCGCCGGTGATTCCGCCGGGTTCGTAGATGTCTTTTTTCTCCGAGTAGTCGAGGTATGGGAGTTTGGAAAAGGGGACGCTGTAGAGTTGGAAATAGCCCGTGTAGTTTTGTTGGCGGGCGATGTATTTTGAGACCTTGTTGCGGATGCGGTGGTGTCCGGCGATGAGCTCCGGGAGGAAGCCAAGGTGCCGCAAGTGACTGAAGGGCGACTTGTCGGTGGCTTTGATGAAGAAGGAAAAGTGTTGGTGTTCGCTTGGGATGGCACCGGTGAGGATGGTGGGGTCGCAGGTGGAAGAGTAGCCTAGCAGCGTTTCGCAGCGATTGCGGATGGGCAGGAGATTTGCGGCAAAATTCCTGCGTTTCGCGATTTCCCAGCCGAGCGCGTCGGCGAAGATGAATAGGTCGATGCGAGATTTCATGTTTCTTCCAGGGGGGCGAGGCGATTGATGAGGTGGATCAATTGCAGGGGGGAAAACGGCTTGCCGAAGACCTCGCATGCGCCGTCGCGGCGGAGGGTTTCGACCACTTCCGGGGTGGCCCGGCCAGTGACGAAGATGACGGGGAGTTTCTCGCAGCCGGGGATTTTTTGGAGTTCGCGCATGACCTCCGGGCCACTGAGGTCCGGGAGATCAAAGTCAAGGATCACGAGGTCCGGGCGTTCATGGCGAGCGCTTTGAAGCACGCCAGCCCCGGTGGTGAAGAAGCTTCCACGGATCCGATTTCGTTGGAAATGGATTTGGTAGAGTTTGGAGATGACGAGGTCATCCTCGCCGACAAGGACTTTTCTCATGGGAAGATATCAAGAGTGACAAGGGTGCAGTCGTCCTCGAGGAGGGGACCGTGTTGGTTGCGGATTCGTTCGCGGAGTTCATTCCAAAGAGCGATCGAAGGGGTTTGGCGGCGTTCATCCATGAGAGAGACGAAGCGCTCCCAGCCGAGATCGTCCTCGTGGCGGTCCCATTCGTAGCAGCCGTCGGTGATGAAAACCAAGCGTTCGCCGCCGGAGAGCGTGAGGTGGTCCGACGAGTATTCCGTTTCCGCGAGGATGCCGAGCGGTGGGCCAGATGGGTTGAGGGAAGAGCGGCTGCCATCTGCGCGGTAGAATAAAGTTGGGCAATGCCCGGCGCTGGCGTGGTCTAGGTGGCGAGCGTCTGGGCTGAGGCGTGCGATTGTGCAGGTGATGAACATCGTCAGGTTCCCGAGTTGTTCGCACAGCGTGTGGTTGATGGTTTCCAGGATTTTGCTCGCGGACGAGATGTGGAGAGACATCTCGAAGGCCGTGCGGAAAATGCTGGCGAGGAGCGCGGCGGAGACCCCTTTTCCCATCACGTCAATCATGGCGATGACAAGATTTCCGGCAGGGTCGATTTTTGCCATGGCGTAGTCCCCAGCGATGGTGAGCGAGCTTTCTTGGTGGATTGAGATTTTCCAGAGTGTGGATTGAGGTTCTGGGAGGACGGGGAGGAGTGATTTTTGGATTTCCACGGCGATTTCCAATTCCCGGAGATCGCGTTGAGATTCGTCTCGGATGGTGGCGAGATGAGTGTTTGCGCAGGCGATGCCGCAGAGGTCGGCGAGAGTGCGGAGTGTGCCGA
>JBILPN010000562.1:0-3018 GCA_044373865.1 Luteolibacter sp.
AATCGCGGCCAAGCGGCTGCGAGCGCGGACAGCCGCGACCGCAGAAACCGACATCAGCACCACCACCGTGGTTTCGAAAAAACCAAGTGGCACTCGCGAGGTCATCGAGAATTTGCCAAGCGACTGCGCCATTGCATAGAGAATCAAACCCGATGCCGCCACCAAGGTGATCCTGACATAGACTCGCAGCTGGCCTCGCTGGATCCAACCAGTTAGGAATTCAGCCACCTCCAGCAGCCCGGCCAATCCAGCTTGATAGAGTGAGGTCGGCGTGAAGCTCGCGACTTTTTCCATCACTTGGTTCGCGAAAGAAAGTTTGCTACGCATCGCAAAAATCCCGACACCTGCGAGGAGAGTCGCAACGCTCAAAGCGAGCACAGGGGTGAAGCCGTGCCAGAGCGTGAGCTTTGCAAGCGTGGGATCCACCCCAAGATCCGCCGCCGCAGGTGAGATCCAAACCTTATCCAGCCACTTCGGAATCAGCCCAAGCCCCAAGCCAAGCGCAGCGAGTAAGACAGGAGGCACCACCAAGCCCCAACCGGGCTTGTGATGAACGTGGGCACGGCCGGGTGCTCCCAAGAACGGACGAATTCCTACGATTAGAGCGATCGCCACAGCCAGAGAGTTGGCCAAGACCCCGAGAGCCGCCACCGCATGGCGAGCGAAGGGCAAAGAAAGCTTCGCCTCATAAAGCAATTCTTTGCTGATGAATCCGAGGGTGGGAGGCACACCCGACATGCTCAGCGCGGCGGCCACCGCCGCAAACGCGAGCCACGGCATGCTATGGCGGAGGCCCGAGAGTGAGTGGACGTCGCGCGTGCCGGTGGCATGATCAACCGTGCCAGCAACCATGAACAAGGCACCTTTGTAAAATCCGTGGACCAGCGCGAGGAACATGGCGGTCTTGAAAGAAAACGCATCCCCAAAGCCAAGCAACATCACCAAAACACCTAACACACTCACCGTGGAGTAAGCTAGCAGACGTTTCAGGTCCGTTTGGAACACCGCCATCGCAGCGCCGGTCACCATCGTGAGCGCCCCAGTCGGGACAACGATCCAGCCCCACAAGTCCGTTTGAGACATCGCCGGCCAGAGCTTGGCTAGCAGGATGACACCGGCTTTGACCATCGTCGCCGAGTGCAAATAAGCACTCACTGGCGTGGGTGCAGCCATCGCACCTGGCAGCCAGAAATGAAATGGAACTTGCGCAGATTTTGTGAACACACCGGCAAGCACCAGCAGCAGCGCCGGCAAAAATAAGGGGCTTTCTGCAAGGGTCGCCGAATGCGCCGCCAATGCGGAAATTCGCGTTTCACCGGTGATTTGCGTCAGCAGAATCAGTCCGCCCAGCAGCGCGAGTCCGCCAGCGCCTGTCACCAGCAGCGCCATCAAAGCCGCTTTGCGTGCCGCAGGATCATAGAACTTATAACCGACCAACAGGAACGAGGTCAGGCTCGTCAGCTCCCAGAAAACAAAAGTCAGGATCAAATCATCCGCCGCGATCACCCCAAGCATCGCCGCCATGAACATCAGAACGATCACAAAGAAGCGACTCACCTTCGAGTCGCCATCCAAGTATGCGCCGCCATAAATGAGAATCAATCCACCGATAAAACTGACCAAAAACAAAAACAAACGCTCGAAACCGCCCACTCGCAGAGCGAGGTCAATGCCCATGGATGGCAGCCATGAATGGGCCCACTCGCGGACCGGCGCGTCCGCCATGGCCTGATTGAGCAAGCTTCCGGCAATGAAAAAAGGAACGAGTGCGAGGATTCCACCCGCCGCCCGTGCCCCAGCCGCCTTCACCAACCAAGGTGCGAGCAGCGCTGCAAGCAGCGGAGCGGCGATGATCCAGTAAGGTTCCATTAAAAAAAAGGGGAGTGACGATTTTCGCCGGTTCTGGAGCCTTAACAGGCCGCGCTCAGAATTGGCCCGGGAAAAACCACCAGAAACTCTCTCTTGTCAAAAGAATATGATCCATTGCTTGCCACCCGATTGCGAACTTCGCCTTGCCGTCCCAAGGATCGGTGACTAAGACAGCCCGCGTCGCCAACATGAAATATTTTTTTCTCGCCCTGATCCTCTGCATGATTAGCCCAGTCTCATCGCTGGCTGGAGATTATGAAGCCCACTACCCGCAACTGGCAAATGGAAGCAAGCAGTATGCGTCTTTCCCCATCCCTCCTGAAAAGTATCCCGCCGTCGAGGGCGGCCTGATGGAAATCCTGGAGTCTCGAATTCAGAGCGACCCCTTCAATGTCGCCGCCACGCTCATTTTCCTACTGGCGATCATTCACACCTTCGCCGCCGGTTTTTTCAACAAACTCGCCCACAAATATGAGCACCTGCACGAGGAAAAACTGAAAAAACGCGGTGCCCGGGACGCCGAACACCCGGATGGCGTGCCGGAAGTCTCATTTTGTGCCACCCTGTTTCATTTCCTCGGCGAAATTGAGGCGATCTTCGGCATGTGGGTCATCATCCTAGCAGGAGCAGCGATTCATTACCATTCTTGGTTGGATTTTGAACTCTATCTGAGCAAAGACCGGGTTTTTGTGGAGCCGATTTTTGTGGTGGTGATCATGGCCATCGCCGCCAGTCGCCCGGTGCTGCGCTTTGCAGAATCCGTGATGTCCCGCGCGGCCTCGCTTGGAAAAGGCAGCCCGGCGGCGTGGTGGCTGAGCGTGCTGATCATCGCCCCGATTTTGGGTTCTTTCATCACCGAGCCCGCCGCCATGACGATTGGAGCCTTGTTGCTCGCCAAAAAATTCTATCGTTTCAATCCGCCCAACGTCCTTGCCCACGCCACGATTGCCCTGCTGTTCGTGAATATTTCGATCGGCGGCACATTTACCAATTTCGCCGCCCCCCCCGTGCTGATGGTCGCCTCTGTCTGGGATTGGACCACCCCGTTTATGTTTCAGCATTTTGGTTGGAAGGCTCTGATCGCGATTCTCCTCTCCAGCACCCTTTACTTTTTGATTTTCCGCAAAGCGCTGGCGCGTGTGGGCGAAC
>JBILPN010000563.1:0-3009 GCA_044373865.1 Luteolibacter sp.
GCGACTGCGACGCGCCGTTTGCGACGTGGTCAGCCGAGCTCACGCGGTGCCTGAATTCTCTCATCCCTGCCTAGCAGAAGCACAATCTCCACTCTCACCCCGCGTGCCTGCAAGCCTCCAGCGTCTGCCCGCCATCAAGCGCACCGCTCCCTCGCGCTCCGAGCCGGGGAATCTGATCGACCAACTCCTCGCCGAGCAGAAACAACTGCAAACTCCGGTCGCACGCTTTTCGGAGAATCACCACCGCCAGCCGGACCTCGCCGAACACTATCGCAGTCTCATCCCGCTCTCTCGCCCGAGCAGCGGCGAGCAATATGCCTTCGAGGTCTCGCTAGACCGCTGCACCGGCTGCAAGGCATGCGTCTCGGCTTGTCACTCGCTCAATGGCTTGGACGACCACGAGGTCTGGCGCGACACCGGGATGCTGCTCGGCGGCAGCTCCGCACCCGCTTGGCAACAAACCGTCACCAGCGCCTGCCACCACTGCGGAGATCCGGCCTGCCTGAACGGTTGCCCGGTCGGAGCTTACGAAAAGGACGCGGACACGGGAATCGTCCGCCACTTGGATGATCAATGCATCGGGTGCTCTTATTGCATGCTAACCTGTCCCTACGACGTCCCGAAATTTTCGAAAAAACGCGGCATCGTCCGCAAGTGTGACATGTGCCACCAGCGCCTCGCCGAGGGGGAGGCGCCTGCCTGTGTCCAAGCCTGCCCCACCGAAGCGATCCGCATCATCAAGGTGCCACTCGCCAGCACCGCGCCCAGCCACGCTTCTCTTTTGGGTGACTCATCGATCACACTTCCCACCACCCGCTACACTGGCCGTCCGGTGCCGGTCTCGGCCACCGCCGCAGACCAAACGGCGCTTGTCCCGCAGCATGCGCACTGGCCTCTCGTGCTCATGCTGACACTCACGCAAGCGGGCATCGGCCTCTGCATCTCCCCCGCCACCACGCCCGCGATCACGCTTGTCGGCAGCTTGATTTTCTTCGCGGGCATGGCGGCCTCGGTTTTTCACCTCGGCCAACCGCTCAAGGCATGGCGCTTTTTCCTCGGGCTGAAAACTTCTTGGCTCTCACGGGAAATCCTCGCCTTCTCGCTGCTCGCACCGCTTCCCGCACTGCTCTGCGCCTTGCCATTGCTCCCGGATTTCCCTTTCAAAGCGCTCGTCTCTCAAGCCGCAAGTCTCGCCATACTGCCTCTCGGAATGCTCGCGGTGTTCACCAGCGTGATGATCTATCATGTCACGCGCCGCAGGCTCTGGCGCTTGCCGCTCGGAGCCTGCCGCTTCTTCGGCTGCATGGCTTCTTTCTCGCTGTTAGGAAACGCGATCGCCCAACCCGGCTTCCCTGCCGCCGCCCTGCTCGCACTGGTGGTGCTGCTCAAGATGCTGCCGGAAATCGCGCTGATCTTGCAGGCCGCTTCCAGTCGTCCCACTCACCCGGCTCGTCCAGCTTGGTCGCCAGACCTCCACAGCGCCCGACTCCAACTCGGTCCGCTCCGGCCGATCCTCACCGCGCGCTTCGTGCTCGCATCAGTCTGCATCCCGCTTGCCGCATGGCTCCCTTGGCTCGCGCTGCCTGTCCTCGTCGCCGCGGAACTCTGCGAGCGCTTGCTGTTTTTCCAAGCGGTCCACGCCCCAAAAATGCCCGGGAACTTTGGCCCTGAAAATGCACACTGATCCGCACCCGACTGCTCCCTTGACGCCGCTCCGCGCGCTTCTCAGGGTGGACCGGATCACCCTGCATCTTCATCATGAACCCAAACTCACTGTCCTCCGAAGAACTCGCGCCCATCGTGGCAACTCTCGCCTCTGAAAACCTCGCCTTCATGCGCAGCTACCCCGGCGAGTCAGACCGCCGCCAAGCAGTTCACACGGTTTACGGCGGGGCCCACCTGTTCAAAGCAGACTCGACCGGCAAGCTGGGTGCCGTCGCTCTCCGCTCTCTCCAAGAATTCGCCCCCAACGCCGCAGCTCTCCAAGACGTCCTCCAAACCTCGTGGTCCCCCGAATTCGCGGAAACTATCTATCAACGCATCGTCGGCAAATTGACACGCGAACCCATCGAGGATTTCCGCCTGGACTTCGAGGACGGCTACGGCAACCGCAGCGATGCGGAGGAAGATGGCCACGCTGCGGAAGGCGCACGCCAAGTCGCCGCCGGCCTCGCCGCCCATTCGCTCCCTCCCTTCATCGGCATCCGCATCAAGCCCTTCAACGAGGACCTTCGCGCGCGCTCAATCCGCACCCTCGACATCTTCATCACCACGCTCGTCCGCGAATCCAACGGAATCCTGCCAGACAATTTTGTCGTCACCCTCCCGAAGGTCCAACTCGCCGCCCAAGTCACCGCTGCCGCGAACCTACTCACCCTGCTCGAACAAAAACTCGGGCTTCCCCACCGCTCGATCCCAATCGAACCGATGATCGAAACGCCGCAATCGATCGTCGATCGCCATGGAAATTGCCCGCTTCTCAGCATCGTCGAGGCGGCAGATGGTCGCTGCCGCAGCGTCCACTTCGGCGTCTATGACTACACCGCATCCAGCGGCATCACCGCCGCCTATCAAGCCATGGGCCACCCGACCTGTGACTTCGCACGCGCCCACATGATCGTCTCCCTCGCAGGCACCGGCGTCCACCTATCGGACGGCGCAACCAACATCCTCCCCGTCGCCCCGCACCGTGGCACCGACCTCACCGAGTTGGAAATTTCGAACAATCGAAACGCCGTCCACGGAGCTTGGCGCATGGCTTTTGAAGACAATTTGCATTCCCTTCGCAACGGCATCTACCAAGGCTGGGACCTCCACCCAGCACAATTTGTCGTCCGCTACGCCGCCGTTTACAGCTTTTTCCTCGAAGGCCTCGACGCCGCTTCAGGCCGCCTCCGCGCCTTCGTCGAAAAAGCCGCACTCGCCTCCCTGTTCGGCGACGTCTTCGACGACGCCGCCACCGGCCAAGGCCTCCTCAACTTTTTCCTCCGCGGCATCGCCTGCGGAGCC
>JBILPN010000058.1:0-10493 GCA_044373865.1 Luteolibacter sp.
TCGCCGAAGAACTCGGAGCCGTGAATATCCTCGTCAACAACGCTGGCGTCACTCGCGATGGACTGCTCATGCGCATGAAGGAGGAGGACTGGGACACCGTCCTCGACACCAATCTCAAAGGTGCTTTCAACACGGTGAAGGCTTTCATGCGACCACTCATGAAGGCCGAGGACCCACGCATCATCAACATCGCATCGGTCATCGGCCTCATCGGAAATGCCGGCCAAGCAAATTACTCGGCAAGCAAAGCCGGGCTCATCGGCTTCACCAAAGCCGTCGCTCGCGAACTCGCCGGCCGCAGCGTCACCTGCAACGCGGTCGCACCGGGCTTCATCACCACCGACATGACGGATGAACTCCCACAAGCGGTGAAGGACGCAGTGATCGGAAAAATCCCGCTTGCTTGCTTTGGCGACACCAAGGACATCGCGGAAACCGTGCTTTTCCTCGCCAGCCCCGCCGCCCGCTACATCACCGGGCAGGTCATCGCTGTGGACGGCGGTATGACAATGTGACTTGCGCTCCTCATTTCAATGCAACTCATTCTCTTACGACACGGCAAGGCAGATGACCACAACCCTGACGGCGATTTCTCTCGCGCCCTCACCGACAAGGGGCGAGAGCAAGCGCGCCGCGCTGCACGCTTGCTGAAGTCCGCCGGAATGCTGCCGGACTTGGTCCTCACCAGCCCGCTCGTCCGCACGCGCCAAACGGCGGAGGAATTCTGCAAAACGGCGGAAATCCCTGGAGCGATCACCCAAAGCTGGCTCATTTGCGGCTGCACACCCAAAACGCTTTTCACGGAACTCGCTTCATACCGCGATTTCAAACGCGTGATGATCGTCGGCCACGAGCCCGACCTTTCTGAAATCATCGAGACAACAATCGCAGCTGCGGACTACACGATCCAAATGAAAAAAGGCGCTCTCGCCTGCTTGGAAATCATGCCTCCGGCGCACCGTGGCAGCCTGTTATTTCTCATCCCCCCCAAGCTCGCTGATGCTTGAAACACCGCTTGGGTGATCCCACACAGCGGCACTCTCAAGCCTCACCGCATTCATCTCCAAACAAAAAATCCCCGCCGCCATGGAAATGACGACGGGGATCTTTGAAACCTGCTGCTAGCAGCGATTATTTAACCACTTTCAAACGGGCGAAGAATTTCGCGGCACCCGCCGTCGGAATCGTGACCGTAACGGTGTCGAAGCCTTCGCTAGGTGTGTTCTCCGTAATGACGACCGGCGCACTGGAAGCACTGCCAATCGGATAGGAACCCCAAACGGCCAGATCGTCGCCATACTCGACAAACTGCGTGGTATCCGCCTCGGAAGCATTGCTCCGCACGAAGGTAAACACGTAGTCACTTCCAGCACGAACCCCGCTTGGAGCGATGGATTGAGCGGATGCGCTCGGGTCTCCACCCAACACGTATTCCAACAGGTTGGAGAAACCGTCGCCATCTGCATCGTCCGCTGGATCTTGATCCGCGGCGTCAAGCCCGAAGCCTGCCGCCCACGACTCGAAGCCCACCGCAGCGGATGCGACACTCAGCGTGAGCGTCCCAGTTGCCTCCGTGAAGGTCCACGTCTTGTCTTCGTCCACCAAAGTCCAAACGTCGGATGCTTGAGTGAAGCCAGCCACGTTGAAGGTCAATGGGTCGAAGGTTTTTACAGCGGAATCCACCAAGACCCACGCGTTTCCATCGGCAATTTGCGCAGCGCTCAAATCAATGTTGAAATCGCCATACAACGCCGCAGTTCCAGCACCGGTAAGCTTGTTGCTGACGCCGTTGGCCGCTGGCAAAAACTTAAGCACCGCATTGTCTGCAAGTGCCAAGGTGCTGCCCGCATCCACCGTGCTGTTGCCCGTATACGTATTCACGCCACTTAGAATGGTCGTGCCGGAACCGCTGAAGGTCATGGAACCACTTGCATTCGGCAGAATCGAGGCCTGGCCGTTGATGAAGCCTGTGTTCGAGTTTCCGCCTTTCAACAAATTGAAGGTCGGCGGCGTCGTGTAGTTGATGCCCGGATTGGTCATGGTGATGCCCGTCAGATTTCCTGCGGTATCAATCGTGGCCACCGCGCTTGCGCCAGTGCCGTCACCGATGATTTCCACGAGCGGCGCATTCACATAGCCACCCCCTTCAACCGTCAAACTCACGGAGCTAACACCCTCTCCTGTCGGAGCCAACAAGGCTTGCGGGATGGTGATGGAATTTCCACCGTTGTCCACCACACCACCACCAGAATACACGTAGGCTGCTGTAAGTCCGCTGATGAAGTTGGCGCTGGCTGCATTGGCGGCGAGCTTGCCACCATTGAAGTTCAACGTGCCGCTTGCCAAGGCTCCGGGTTTGGTCACGGAATTGACCCTAACGACACCCCCCAACAGATTCAAGGTTCCACTGGCAGTGGCAACATTGAGCTTGCCCAACTCGATTCCATTGTTGGCCATGGTGAAGCTGGCGTCATCCGCCACGCTGACAACGCCAGAGCCGTTTTCGCCAACCCAGAAGGCATTGTTTGCAGGCGCGGTGCTGTTAAACTCCGCGGTGCCGCTCAAATGCACCACTCCCAAGCCAAGAGCTGCCGCTCCCACAGTCGCCGGTGCGCCGGTCATGGTGAAACTGCCACCGCTCAGATTGAGAAGCGAACGGTCGCCACCGCTGGCTCCTCCCAAGCCCATCGCGAGGAATCCACCGACCGTCACGGTCCCGCCAGTTTGGCTGAGCGCGCCGTAAGCTTGGTCAGCATTATTTACCGCTCCACCAATCGCCAACTGCCGCGAGGTGGTGAGGGAGCCGGATGACACTTTCACGGATCCAGCAGAACCCGCCGCTCCGCCAATCACGAAGCTGCTATTCCAAACGTTCGCACCCACTGTGCTGGTCAAATTCGCACCAGCAAGCTCGAGCACTGCGTCCGTGTAGGCTGTCGCACCGACGAATGAAACAGCGCCTAGGTTGTTGGAAACTCCGCCTTCCAGACGAAGTGTTCCCTGCCTAACGGTCGTGGTATCGTTGTAGTTCGCTTGGGTCAGAACGAGTTTGCCCACTCCGCCTTTGTTGAAGCCCAATCTGCCAAGCCCGCCATCCTGAACAACACCCGTGAAGGTGAAATCCGTGTCATTGTTTAGGAAGAACCACCGGGTCGTCGCACCGCCATTGCCAAGCGTGCCTGAGCCGCTGAGACCCGTGGCCGTGAAATCCTGACTTCCAATGTTGAAGACTCCAGCCTCAAGATTCAAGGTGCCTGAAATCCCGCTCGCAACTGCCGGGTTGAGCTGCAAGGTGCCAACTCCGGATTTGACGAGGTCGTAGCCAAAGCCTGAAATGGCACCAACCCCCAAGGTTCCGCCATTCACCGCAACTGTGCGTGCGCTGCCATCTCCTCCGAGCGTGACCAATCCAGTTCCAAGCGCCAAATCATTGCTGCCAGCGAAGCTGAAATCTGCATTCCACACTTGGGGTTTCACCGCCGACGCGATGATGGCAGCTCCGCTTGTGTTGTCGATGCTACCTCCGTCAATTGTCAAAAGTCCTGGACCACTTCCAAGCGCACTTGCGCTGTTGATATTCAACACACCCGCTTCTAGCACCAGATCTCCTGTAAAGCTGTTGGCTCCGGAAAGCGTCAATGCTCCCACACCTTGCTTGGTGATGAAACCTGGACCGCTGATCGGATTGGCATAGACATGCGAACTCCCAACAAGGTTGAAAATCAAGCTTCCGCTGTTGGTGATTGAGGAACTGCTAGCGATCGAACCATCCACAACTCCATCACCAATTTGCAGGACTCCATCCGCAATGATGGTTGATCCGGTGTAGGTGTTTGAAGTTGCTAGAGTCACCTTGGCATTGCCATTCTTTAGAATGGATCCACTGGCGATGCCAAATGCCCCAGAGAGGCTGTAGTCGTTGGAACCGTTGTTCTCGAAGGTGATCGCGCTCGAATCGATATTGCCCACCAGATTCACGTTGAAGCCGGAAGCGTTGTCGTCAAACAACACCGCCTCGTTCGACGAGAAGGAAATATCCCCGCTCTCAAACTGCCAATTGAGAGTGCTCGTATCCCAGTCAGAGCTGACGCTGCCAGTCCAAACCAAGGATTGCCCCGTCACCCGAAGAACGATTTCAAACCCGGTGTTGATGATTTCCGCACTTTGGTTCGCTGCCAATCCCGGAATATCGCCCAAGGTGAAATGTGAGGTATCACTCTCGGAATACGTCGAGAAACCAATCAAGGGATAGTCACCATTGATCCATGCTCCCACCGAGTTGGTCGCGTTAATCACCACATCGCCTGAAGCACTGGTAACCAAATCGGAGACTTGCAGCGAGCGATCAACCACCAGGCCGTTCGCCCCGAGATTCAAGGTCGCGGCACCTTGAAAGGTGAGCGCATCAACCGTCAGGGCACCCGTCCCGCCACCACCTGCCGAAATCGTATTCCCAACGGAATCTGCTACGGTGAGCGCATCGACCGAGCCATTGCCATCAAATGAACCCTGGGTAAGCGTGACTGGCGTGGTGATAATACCGGAGTTGGTTTGCAATAATTTTGCTCCGCTGCCGTTGATCAACACCGAGCTGCTGCTATTGATGTCCGCCGAGTTGCTGAGTGCGAGTGTCCCGCCGCTAACAATTGTCGCACCAGTGTAGCTATTGACCGAACTGAGAGTCAGTTGACCGGAACCCAACTTGCTAAGACCGCCATCGATTGGGCTGTCATCAACGATTTCGCTGTGAAGCAAGGCTTGGGCTATTCCAATATTGTGGCCATTGCTATCAATGATCACACCGCCATTACGCACGTTGGCGCGAGCCGCACCGGCTCCAAGATTCATGAAAGCAGCATTGGCTGCTGCGGCCTTGAGAGTTCCGCCATTGAAGTTGAAAACCCGCGTTCCGGTGGTCGCACTGGAGATGATTTGCGGCACGGTCAGGGTGCCGCCGTCGAGGTGATAGGTGTTGCTGCTGGCAGCCGCACCCGCGCGCTGCATGTCAAGATGACCCACGCCACCCACCACAGTGCCAGCATCGCTGTAAAAGGTGATCTGACCGCCTGTTTGATTGATCACATTGGCACCCACCGTGCCCTGCGAGTTCATCTTAATCTGCGACCCATTGAGCACATTCAGCACACCACCACTCACGTCCAACTGACCCTTGGCCGTATCCCACACACCAACTTGGAGCCAACGAGCTGCTATCGTTCCAACATTCAAGGTTCCTCCGCTCAGCGTGAGCTTACCAAGATTCCCCGCACCGGCGAATCCGAGAGTCACATCGCCTGAGGAGTTTACCACAGCGTCACCACTGACCGTCACCGAACCCGCAACTGTGTTTTGATTGTTTTGGCCACGTGCCACTGTCAGGCCTCCCAACGTGGCAACACCACTGGAAATTGAAAGCGTTCCCGTCCCGTTAGGACCAACTCCATTGGTGATCGAGCCTCCAACACGGAGTTCTCCAACATTGTTGAAAACTCCTCCCGTCATGTTCATGACTCCAGTGCCGGCCTGATAGCCAACATAGGTGAGCGCGTTTCCGAAATTCACGGTGCTGGTGCCATTGATGTTCAAGGTGCCGCGGCCACCCTGACCGATGTATTTGGCCGCCGTCCCAGCCGCAGTAAATTGCGCGGCGTCGTTGAGAGTGAGAGTCATGTCCGAACCCGTGGACTCGGCCAAATTGAAAGCGCCGTTGGCGGAAATGGTCATCGCCGCCGTGTCATTCAGGGTCACCGAGCCTTTGGGCAAATTCAAGCCACTGCCAGCATTGAAGCCCGCGCTGAGATTGCCTGCCGTCACGGTTGCCGCATTGTTGACTTCGAGGTCCGAACTCACTGTGCCAACCCCGTTGCCACGTCCAACAGACAGCCATGTGCTGACATTGAATGCGCCGGCATCCACTTGAATCTTGGCATTTTGGCCAACCGCGCCGTTGGTCACCAATCCGCCGATCACCGCCTCTCCGGTCACTGCCGTCGTGCCTCCGTTCACCACCAAAGTTCCCTCACGTGCAATCAAGGGGAAACCCGTGGACACGAAAACGAAGGAGCCACCGGCATTGAGCGTCGCTTTTCCCGCTCCCGTCTTCAGAAGGTAAAGGTTGGCTGTGTTGGTCGGTCCCAAGCTGCGGTTCCATGACCAGTCGCCAGCTCCCGCAAGCGCAAGGGTGTGAGTGCCTCCACCACCGAGCCCTACAGCAACATCGGAATTCACCGTCGCAACATTGGCGGATTGGTTGGTCCAAGTGTGTGTCTGGCCTGTTGCACCGCCCAGTGTAAGATTGAAAAGATCCGAGGAATTTCCCAGCGAAAAGGGCCCAGCACCCGCAGCGATGCTCACGGCATTCAAGCGAAGCGCTGCCGCGTTCGCTCCGGAATCAAGGTTTAAAGCGTCCGTCTGAGTGGCTGCAACATCGAGATTGATCCCAATATTACCCGCTGCACCTCCGAGAGTCGTCGCGCCGTAAACCAAGGAAAGTGGCCCGCTGATGCTGCCATTCCACTGCGCGGTATCTGGCACGACGGCACTTGGCAGAAGATCGCCACTCCAGTTCTCTGCCAAACCAAGCTCGGTGCCCGCTCCGGATAAACCGCCATCCCAAACGAGCGTGGCGGAGAAGGCTCCTGTGGTTGCAGCAAGCGACATCACCAAAACCGCCGATAGCGTTGATGTCGTGGAACGAAGGCGTGAGTAATACTTGGGTTTCATAAACTTTGTGGGATTTTGAGTTCGATGGGACTGCCCGAATGGTCAGTCCTATCCCTTCCTTCTAGACAGACCACCCCCCCCAATCAACCCATTGACGCACTCCCCCCCCTAAATGGGGAGCCCCCCCCCACGCTCGCAGTCCGCTGGTCTCGCCCCTTATTGCCTTGCCTTATCCCCCAAGGAGGAAAACCTTCATTCCGCTGCCCTCCCAAAAATGTCCGGAAAACTCTACTTGCGGCACTTGCTCCCCGCTGCCATTGCCCTGGCCACGGTCACCTACGGACTCGTGATCTCCACCATCAACACTCGCAACAATCTGGAGGAATCCCACGAAGTCGCTCACTCGCGCGATATCGTTATTGCACTCCAAGATACACTCCGCCACCTGCTCGATCTCGAAGTCCAGAACCTTCAATTTTCCCTCTCCGGCGACCCCTCAATCATTGAGCCTTACCGCCAAGCCATTTCTAACATCGACTCGCACGTCGAGACACTCACCGCTCTCACCTGCTCCCACCCCACACATACCCGGAAACTCCGCACCATCTGCGACGGCATTGCCATCCTCAAAGACGGCCTCCGCCTCCCGCCTCACAACGCGTCCCCTTCCGCTCTGCAAACCGCCAACGCCTCGAACGCCCAAGCACAACGCAAGCAAATCCACCAATTCATCGACTCCATGCACGCCGATGAACTCTCGGCACTCCGTCACAAACAGCGAAAACTCGAGGAAAGCTTGGAAAAAACCAACCTCACCATCTTCGTCTCCAATGGCATCGCCATCGCCGCCGGAATCCTTAGCACCGCAACGCTCCTACTTTTCCTCACCACCCGTGACCGCGAAAATCACCTCCGCGCGGAAAAGGAAAAGGCGGAGAACGCCGACCGCGCAAATAGCGAATTCATCACGATGATGAGCCATGAAATCCGCACCCCCATGAACGCGATCCTCGGCTTCGGCGAGTTGCTCAATGACTCGGTCCAAAGCCCAAAGGAAAAGCACTTCACCGCAGCCATCCTCTCCAGCGGAAAATCCCTCCTCTCGCTCATCAACGACATTTTAGACCTTTCGAAAATCCAAGCCTCCGCCCTCCCCATCCAGCCAGAACCGGTCTCGCTCTCACAATTCGCCGATAGCATCGAAACTCTGTTCTCCTTCCAAGCCGCTGAAAAAGGCCTGAATTTCTCGGTCACCATCGCCCCTGATACCCCGGAGCACCTCTCGTTCGACGCTCTCCGCCTCCGTCAAATCATCGTAAACCTCGTCGCAAATTCACTGAAATTCACCCAACTCGGCAGCGTCTCCGTCAACATCCGCACACTTCAAAACTCGGAAAATGAAATCACCCGCCTCCGCATCGAGGTGACGGACACCGGAATCGGAATCCCAAAACATCAATTGCCTGCCATCTTCCGCCCGTTTTACCAGGTGGACTCGATCCAAAGTCGCAGATACCAAGGCTCCGGCCTCGGTCTCAGCATCAGCCGACGCCTCGCCGATGCCATGCAGGGGGAAATTTTCGTGGCCAGCACGCTCAACAAGGGCTCCACATTTGCTCTGGAAATCCCAAGCACCGCACCTTCCAATCCACCCCCGCCTTCCGAACCCGCGCCCACAAAACCCGAATCCACTCCTTTCACAGCGCCAACTCTCACCCCCTCGCGCTGCATCCATCTCCACGCGGAACTCTCCCCACTGTTGGAATCAGTCTGGCCTGACCTCGCAAAACTCGTGCCCGCCCAAGGCACCATCCGCTTCTCTCGCCAACTCGCGGAAATCGCCCGCTCACACGACTCAAAACCCCTCGCGGCCTACGCACAATCTCTCGCAGATGCTGCGGAAACCATGAACCTACCCGAGGCCGGACGCCTGATCCAGGATTTCCCAAACTTCGTCGCCACCATCCACAGCCCCCATGTTTGAAACACACACCTCTCATCCGCCCCCGAATTCCGTGGTCCTCGTCGTCGATGATGAACCAAAAAATATCCAAGTCGTCGGATCGATCCTCCTCAAACATGGCCACGAAATCATCGCCGCTCAAAGTGCCCAAGAGGCACTCCTGAAATTGCAATCCATCCAGCCTGATATCATTCTCCTTGATGTCATGATGCCTGAAATGTGCGGCATCGAACTCTGCAAAATCCTTAAAAAATCCCCTAAAACTCATGACATCCCCGTCATCTTCATCTCTGCCGCCACCGATAAAAATATCATCACCCAAGGGCTCAATCACGGTGGCGTGGACTACATCACCAAACCCTTCCACGGCCCTGAATTGGTTTCGCGCGTGGAACTTCACTCGAAACTTCGCAAATCTCTCAGATCTCTCGACGACGCGGTCGCCGAACAAAAACGCCTGCTAGAAATCGTCGCTCACGACCTGAAAAACCCTCTCAGCGGCATCCATCTCGCCACCTCAATGCTCAAGGAGCAATTCGGCAACCTCGGCGAGCGACACGAGCAACTTCTCGCAAGTATCCAAAATTCCTCAATCCGCGCCTTCGACATCGTCGCATCTCTCCTCCAAACTGCAGAACTTGAAGCACTGAAAACCAACATTCAGACCAGCCCAATCTGCCTACTCGAAAGCACCCATCTCGCCGTCACCTCGCTTGACCACCAGATCCAACGAAAATCCATCACCGTCCGCATCCTCAACAACCGGCCCACCACACTCGTCATTGCAGAACACCGCAGCCTGAAATGCTGCCTCGAGAATCTCATTTCAAACGCCATCAAGTTTTCTCCCCCCGGCAGCATCGTCACCATCGAGGTAAACACCCACGCACGCCACGGCGAGTGCGTCATCCACGACCAAGGCCCCGGCGTGCCCGCCGCCGAACGCTCGCTGCTTTTCCGCAAATTCTCCCGCCTCAGCAACCGACCCACCGGCGGAGAAACCTCCACCGGCCTCGGCCTCCACATCGTCCGGGAACTCGCAACCGCCATGCTCGGAAGCGTCAAATACCTTGAAAAAAACCACGCTGGAGCCTGCTTCTCACTCAGAATTCCTCTCGCACCGCCCGCACCCACACCATCATCTCCATTTCTCAGCTAGACAAATCACCGCTCGCCCGACACAAGCTCAGCCCATGAAAAAAATCTTCCCTCTCTCGTCACCCGACCACCAACCCGCTCGCGTCGTGGAATCCATCAAAAACGACGTCCGCAAGTACCTGAAACGCGAACGCCGCAAAGCGCTCCCGGAAGGGGTCGATTTCTGGGACTTCAACTGCCAAGTCGGACTTGGCGAATCCTCCCCTGAAAAGAAACACGTCGAGGAAATCATCCCCGCCATCGACCAAGCCGCCGCCCAAGCCTGCGCCTCAGTTTACATCGAAATCCTCGCAACTCCCGGACACCGCAGCGGTGGCAAATCTCCCGCCTGAACCAGGCAAACCCAGCGCCGCGCACCGCCAAGCACCACGCTGTCAATCACCCGTTTGAAGCAATCGACATTTGATGCCCCACGCCAAAAACTGGGAACATCAAAACTTTCATCATTCACCTCATCCAGCGCGCGCTTTGCATCATCGCGCTCACCCTCCTTTGCGCCTCGGCAGCACGCGCCAATGACCCGGGCGGCGGTTCTGCCGGCCTTGGCGCTGACCTCGCGCTTTCCAGCACCAGCACGACGGTCACCCTCTCTAACGGAGTCATCACGGCGGTCATTCAGAAAAGCACGGGCAAGGTCTCTTCCTACCTCTTCAATGGCACACAAATGGTGGACCCCGCCAATCCGATCTACTACAGCATGGACGGCGGC
>JBILPN010000564.1:0-3002 GCA_044373865.1 Luteolibacter sp.
AACCAAATCCGTCGTCAAATCGAAGACACCACCAGCGACTACGACCGCGAGAAGCTCCAAGAGCGCCTTGCCAAGCTCGCAGGCGGCGTCGCCGTCATCAACGTTGGTGCGGCCACCGAGACGGAGATGAAGGAAAAGAAAGCCCGCGTTGAAGACGCCCTCCACGCGACCCGTGCGGCCGTTGAAGAAGGCATCGTCGCCGGTGGTGGCACGGCCCTCATCCGCGCCCAAGCCGCCATTGGCGAGCTTGGCTTGGAAGGTGACGAGAAGACCGGTGCAGGCATCGTGGCCCGCGCCGTCGAAGCTCCGCTTCGCCAGCTCGTTGCAAACGCCGGCCGCGAGGCGGCTCTCATCGTTGAGCACGTCAAAAAAGGTTCCGGTGGCGAAGGCTACAACGTGGCGACCGACAAGTTCGAAGACCTCATCGCTTCCGGCGTGGTCGATCCAACCAAGGTCACTCGCACCGCGCTTCAAAACGCAGCGTCCATCTCCGGACTCTTGCTCACCACCGAGTGCCTCATCACCGACCTTCCTGCCAAGGAAGCGCCAGCTGGCGGCGGTGGTGGTCACGACCACGGCATGGGCGGAATGGGCGGCATGATGTAAATCATCCAGCGGCGCTCACCGAGCGCCGCTCCAGCTAACAAAAAAGCCGGACAGGGAAACCTGGCCGGCTTTTTTTATCGAACGATTTGATGATGGGCTGCGGCGCGCGCGTCGCAGCAACCGGCCCGAGGTTTTGCTAGCTCGGCTTGGGCTGGATTTTCAGGCTTGGGAAGAAGAGGTCGAGATCCTCGATTCGCGAATCGTCCGATGCGCTGGATTCCATGTAGAATTGATCACCAGCCTTTTGTCTGGCGTGGAGATAGCATGAAATCCCGACTTGGGCGCAGGCGAGGGCGTGCATGGATGAGACACTTTGGGCAGGTTGAGGCGGGTGATTGAGCAGAGCGCCCAAGGACCACTCGCAGCGCCAGATGCCGTCTTCTTGGTAGGGCGCGGCGAGCGAGAGTTCGAACTCGATGAGCTTGCCATCCCGGCGGCACCAGAGTTTCCAGTTAGCGATCATATAGCTTCACGATGCTGAGGATGAGGAGAATGAACGCCAGCACGGCAAGGCAGATTTTTACCCAGCTGAGCGGGTGCTCGCCGGCCATTTTGCCAGTGTAGCCGTTGGTGAGCACTTGGTAGGACTTGCGGCCATAGGTGTAGGTGGCCAGCCAGACCGGGACGAGGATGTGCTTGAAACTGCGTTTCTGGTAGTTTGATGAAATTTGAAGGTTGCGGTGGGTGTCGCCGGGGACTTCTCGCTCACAGAGTTGATGAATCACTTGGTCCATTTGCTGTTTGCTGGTTTCCGAGGCTTGGCGGAGGTCCACTTGATAGCGCTCCACGGTCCAGCCTCGGAGAAAGGCGGGATCGTAAGGTTTGAGGTCGGTGATGGTGGGGAAGGGCTCGACTTTGCGGAGGAGCGGGTTGTGGACACCGATCGTTCCTGGAACGGCTTCGTCATCGAAAAAATGTGATAGCTGGCCGGCGCTGCGCTCCCAGCGCGTCTTGCGGACTTGGCGTGTGCGGGTCCTCCCGTTTGAGTCTTTGTAGGACTGGCTCACGTAATAGTGGTAGCCGGATTCTGCCGTCCAGTGGGCGCTGACCTGGGCGTCGAAGGTCCAGTAGGGGAGGTAAATCCCGTGCAGCGTGTCAGTTAGCGCGCGTTTTTTGAGTTTGTTCGGTGCCCAACTGCGGCTCTGATACCAAGCGCGGAGTTGCTCGCGGACTTGGGTTTCCGGGATGATTGCGGGCAGCAGGCTCTCGGGCGTGATTAGGTTTTGCAACCCGTCTGCGGACACGATGGCGGGTGAGCCGCAGAAATCGCAGCGCTGCGCCGCTCGCTTGGAATCAAAGAGGGTGATGGCGTGGCAACTTTCACATTTAACGGATTTTCGGGAATCGTGAAGACCGCGCGCTTCGGCAGGTATGGCCGCAAGGGCGGCTTCTAGGCTATGCTCGACGATGGCGCTTGGGAAATCCTGGCTTGCGGGCGGCGGCAGCACGGTTCCGCAGAATGGGCATGCCAGCGCCTTTTTCGAGGGGTTCCACTCGGCATCTCCGCCGCATTCCGGGCAGGGATGTTTGTGCAAGGCGCTGACTTCCTCCATGGCCATGAAATTCACTCAGCGAGGAAGGCGTCGAGTGCGGCTTGGGTGATGCGCCAGGTGCTGCCGATTTTTTTGCCTTTTAAGTCGCCGGCATCGAGCGCGGCGAGCACGTCCGCCTCTGCAACCCCAAGAAGCTGCGCCGCTTGTTCGGGCGAATGCAGGGTCGGGAGTGGCTGGGATGGCTGGCTCGGAGTGGCGTGGGGCGCTGGCGCTTGCTGCATCGATTTCACCATCTCTTGCGCGAGCCCGAAGCCGATCGCCATTTGTGCTGGCATCGCGGCCGTGCCATCACCGCCGACTTGGGTCATGGACTGGGCCAATTGGAATTTCACGTAGTCATTGAGATTTCCGATGGCCGACAGGCTGGAGCGCTTGTCGATGGCGGACTCGACTTCCGGCGGAACCGAGATGTTTTCGACAAGGAAGGAGGTGATTTCGATGCCGTATTTGGTGGTGACCTGCGGGTTGATGATGGGCAGCAGGGCATCGCCAAGTTCTGAGTGGCGTGTGGCGACCTCGAGTGCGGGGACGCCGCAGGAGGCAAGCGCCTCGCTGAAGACGCTGACGATGCGCGAGCGCATGGTGTCGGCGAACTCATCCAGTCGGAAGTGATGATCCGTGCCAGCGACTTCTCTGAGGAAAACCGCGGGATCGACGATTTTGAAGTCAAAGGTGCCGAAGGCGCGCAGGCGGATTACGCCGAAGTCTTGATCGCGCATCATCACTGGATTCGCGGTGCCCCATTTGTTGCCGGTGAAAAGCCGGGTGGTGACGTAGTAAACGTCTGCCTTGAACGGGGATTCGAAGCCGTATTTCCAACCTTGGAGTGTAGTTAGGACTGGG
>JBILPN010000565.1:0-3001 GCA_044373865.1 Luteolibacter sp.
TTTTCTTCCAAACGGACTGATAACATAGTCACTCGGAAGCTCTAGCGGAGTTGACGCCCCGGACCCAACCGAATCGGGAGGAACTTCATGAATCGGAACTGGATTGCGACCGTGATTTGGCATACCAGATATCTTGAGATCATCCAGAAATCCATTAAAGTTTCCAAGAGTAAGTTGCCAATCACCCGACCCTCCATACCCACCGATATTGCTGCCCGTGGCCACGGTCTGACCATTGACCCTGAACTGATAATTACCCGAACTTTCACGGATGATTGCGATGTGCTGCCACGTGCCTATTTGAATGTGCTGCCCCCATGCTTCATGGTCAATCAATTGGATTCCGTCCGTTGTGATATAGGGTTGGCTGGGCTTAATCCACATGTCCTGCATGATGCCGAACTGGCTGTTCCACGCCTGCTGGAGACTCATCACAGGTGCATTGGCCTTCCCATAACTGGTGTAACCATGTGGGCAGATCCATGCCTCAAGCGTCAAGGGCGTGGCACTGACAGCGGGCGAAAGATATACATCAGGTATCGTCACGGTAAGCTTGTCTCCAATGCCATAAAAGCGAACCGCTTTACCTGATGGATGGCTCATCCAACCTGTTGCAATAGGATCAAGCTCGACTCGACCAGATTTGCTCAGATGAAAGCTGTTTGGCGAGCTGTCATCAAATCCATCATCAAATTGATAGAGTGCCACCGTGGTATCATCAACCATCTGGGGTGAACCGCCACTCATTGCCCTCACTCCAAAGTGCTTGATCGCAGAAACTCGTTTTCCATCGGGAAGCAGGATTTCAGCTTCAATCCACTTGCTGCCAGTTCGGGTGGGAGTATAGTCAAAACGAGGACCACCAATCCAAACTTGATCCGCAGTTTCCCATGTGACTCGGGCTTCTTCAAGATTGAGACCCGCACATTCAACTTGGAATGTCACAGTCTCATTCTGCAACAGGAACCCTGGCGGACATAGAATCTCTGGCATTGCCGTCCTCCATGGCTGATTCTTGCCACTGGCTGTAGCAGCGGCGATCCCCGCAAGACTTCCCAGCGCACGCGCCTGCTGGGCGATCACAAACTCAGTGGTCGTATTGAAGGTATCACCCCAGCGATCATAAAGTGGATATTTATGGGTATCAGTCCAATCGTATGGAAAATTCAATTTATTTAACTCGGACTCATACAGGTTGGTCCATGTGAATCCGGCTTGGATGTTGCCTAGTGGGATGCCTGATGGTGGAAGTTGCCGATCATCGTTGTTCGCATATTGATGGACGATCTCGTGTTGTTGGCGTTGTCCCGCACCAGTAATGAATGACACATTCAACGGATTGCAGCCCAACTCATAGTTGATGTTACTGATGACCTGGGTTTGATAGTTTGGAACGGGCTCAAGCGCATTCCATGCGGTGATGTCAAACGCTCTGTCCGAAGAGAAAAACCAACCGGCGGTGTTTTGACGCTTCGAGGAGACATCCAGCGAACTTCCATAAGCTCCCCGCATGCTACGGGATTGTATCGCGGCACCCGCTGCAATGATGGCTTGTCGGGTCCGATTGAGATACTCAGCATCCATTTCCCCTGCACTGCGTTTCCCATTTTTCACGGCGAAACTGTAGCTGCGTGCCGCGCAGCCATACCCTTCAAAAAGGTGCCACCATCCCCAACGAATGGTTTCTGGTCCTGCCGGATTGTACCATTCAATGAGTTTTTGTTGGCATACCGGATCGCCAGTCGCAGCAAACATGGCGGCAGCGGCCCATGCCAATTCGTCGTTGTGGCCAAAGAGATCACCGTAATGTGTGATTTTCTGATAACTGCCATCCTTCCCATGAAGGGCAATTGCATGAAGAAGAAAGTTCCACCCAGCCTGCGCTTTTTCAAGATAGTACGCGGCTTTTTCCGGAAATTCCGCCCTGAATCTTGGTGAGGAGCCAATATCCGCAAGTGCTCCAACTGCCGCCGCTGTCACGGCTGTGTTCTTCGGCCAAACAACTTGGGGGTCACCTTGATCTGGCAAAACATCGTTTTCATACTTCCGGTTTTTTGGATAAACCAAAAAGAAAAAACCTCCGTCGTCGTCCTGCATTTTTGCTAGGAATGCAGCCTCCCAATCCGCCTGCTGGAGCAAGTCACTTTTCCCATCACCACTTTCTGGAATCCCCAAGTTATCAAGAGCTCCTGCCCCGGCGAAGTTGTCTGCGGAGAAAACCAAGTGGTGAATCAACTGGGCTGAATTGATGGTGTATTTGCTGTAATCTCCTGCATCATGATGACCACCGGAAACATCGATAGAACCAGTCTTCACAATCGGATAGAGCTGCGTTTCCGCAGATATCATTCGGTTTGAGGATGGCGCATTGCCATTCGCCGCTGCAATGACTTGCCAGGTGTTCTGGTATTCGGCACTTCCATCAGGAATCTCGGCCCTTGCGGTATGGCATGCTGCATGGGTGTGACGACTGAATGGAAGCTCCACTGGACAACCACACCGTTGATTATAAAGCCCATTAGCGATTGTTCGAGCAAAGTGCAGAATCATGTCGTCGCTAATCCGGAAATGCATGGATCGCCCCATTCCTTCAATCTGCAATGCGTAGTGCCCCGGTGTTTGCAAGTCCGTAAAATCAGCCAACATGACTTTCTGATAGGGAATTGGCGTCGTGGCGAAATCTAGGTCTGGCCGCGGAGTGAGGATGCCAGTGAAGACACTTTGTCCGCTTTTGATGTCAATAATTTGATAGTTTGAGCTGGGGATCGTTAGCTCTCCAGCGCTTCCTAGATAGTATCCGATCACAGCCTGCTTGGCAGCCGCAGTGGCGTAACCTTCCTGGTTGACATGCAGGGCTGGGTTTCTCCGTTCCGCACTAAGCTGAGCATGATATATGGTTTCCTGTCCGGGCGTTTCCCAGCCGGTTGTTCTAACTAAAATTTCAGAGTGCAATTCAGCCGGCGAACTAAGCTCAATAAAGACTCGGTTGTGAATTCGCAAA
>JBILPN010000566.1:0-3000 GCA_044373865.1 Luteolibacter sp.
CTGCGGCCCTTTTTTTGGGTTTTGGGTTTGGAGAATCGAGGGGTGAGAGAGTTTCTTGAAACGGTCTCTGGACAAGTGCCTTGAGAGGGTTCACAAGGGCAGCACTTGAAGCGTTTTTTCCAATCTGAGGCGGGAGCGGCGGTGCTGTGGGTGCTGGCGGCGCTGGTGTTAGCGGCGGGTTTGACGCCGAGCTTGTATGGTGCGGGGAAGGCGCTGGCGGTGGCGGCGAAGGAGGGGGAATTGGCGGCGATTTGGGAGTGGTTGGGCGCGGCGGCCGGGCGGGCGAGAATCGGGCGTTTTTTCAGTCGGGCCTTGGTTTTTTCCGCTTTGCTTCTGTTGCCGGTTTTGATGTGGCGCGTGCGCGTGGTGCGGGCGGGGCGGCAAGAGAGCTTGGTTGGCTTGGTGCGGGTGGGGCGCGGGTTGGCGGCGGCCCAGGTGGTGACGGGATTTGTGATTGCGGGTGGGATGCTGTGGTGCTTGGGTTTGTGCTTGAGTGGGTTAGGTGCGTTTGCGGGGCGGGAGGAGGTGCCGGGTTGGCTGGTGTTTTTGAGGAAGACGGCGGTGCCGGCGGTGGCGGCCTCAGTGGTGGAGGAGTGGATTTTCCGAGGCTTGATTTTGGGCTTTTGGCTGCGTGCGGCGCGTCCATGGATCGCGTGTTTGGGGACTTCAGGCTTGTTTGCGTTTGTGCATTTTTTGACGCCGCCGGAAGGGGCGGTTTTGGCGAATCCGGCATCTGCCATGGCCGGGTTCGAGTTGTTGTGGAGAATTTTGGGGCATTTTGCGGATCCACGATTTTTTGTGGCGGATTTCGCGACGCTGTTCGGGATTGGGATGATTTTAGCGTGGGCGCGTTTGCGGACTGGCGGGCTGTGGTTTTCGGTGGGCTTGCATGCCGGATGGATTGCGGCGTTTAAGGGGTTCAATCTGCTGTATGGGATGGTTGCGGGGCATGGCTTGCGGCCGTGGGGGGTGGGTGGCGATTTGCGGAGTGGGATTTTGCCCTTGCTGACCTTGGCGTTGACGGCGGGCCTGTGCCATTTCGCGCTGCGTGCGCTTGAGGTGCGGCGTGCGAGTTTCAGCCGCGCATGATGGTGACGACGACGACCGTGTGGAATCCGGCGCGGCGGAGGATTTTCGCGCATTCATCGACGGTGGAGCCGGTGGTGAGGACATCGTCGATGAGGACCGCTCCGGAGCTGCGTTGGGCGAGCATTTTTTTCCCTTGGCGGCTGATGGCGAATGCATTGTGAAGGTTTTTCAAGCGTTGTGAGCGGGTGAGAGCCGTTTGGTGGTCGGTGGGGCGGATGCGGCGGAGGGCGTGGAGCACGGGCATGCCGGTGTGGCGTGAGAGCGCGTGTGAGATTTCTGCGGCTTGGTTGAAATGCCGGTTTTGGAAGCGGAGGCGGTGGAGCGGGACTGGGACGAGCGGCCATTTTTCCGCGAGGGCGTCGGCGAGGCGTGGGTCATGGAATGCCTCGGCGGCGAGGCGGCCGAGCGCCGGGACGAGGTGGAGCTCGCGGCCGTATTTCAGGCGATGGATCAATTCCAAGGTGCGTGGATCGCGGACGGTGGCGGGGCGTGCGAAAAGGAAGGAGAATTTCAGTTTGCTACAATTCGGGCAGTCGAAGGCGCTGTCGATCGCTCCGGGGAAGGCCTCGCCGCAGCGGGAGCAAAAGGGGGGCACGAGGCGAGGCAGGTCATCGGCACAGGCGTCGCAAAGGGCGCGGCCCTCGGTGAGAGAGACTTTGCAAATCGCGCAACTTGCTGGGTAGAACAGATCGAGGGTGCGGGAGAGGAATTTGCGCCAGGTGGGGGTGTCAGGATTCAGTTGGAGCGGCATGCAGTTGGGGGGGGAGGTGGCGGGCGACGAAATGGATCGCGAGGATCGAGGCAAGCGGGATGAGGCCAGTGATGGCGGGTGGATCTGCGGCTGGCGAGGTCATTCCGGCACTGAGCTGAGAGGCGAAAGACCAAGCGGCGTGCAGGCCGACAGGCAGCCAGAGTGAGGCGGTGCGCAGGCGGGCGCAGGCGAGCACGGAACCGAGGGCGAGGAGTGGCACAAGAGTGGTGATGGCGTATTGGAAATGAATGAGTTGGGAGAAAGTTTGCATGAGCATTTGCCAGCCCGCGTCGCTGGCATCAGGGGCGGCGAGCGGGGCCTTGGCAGCTTGGAGCGCGAGGTGAGTGAGGGTAAAAAGGCAGGCGGACATGAGGGCTGCCATGCGCGCGGGCAGAGCTTGAAGGAACACGCTCATGGCGATGCCGCGGAAGAGGATTTCCTGGAGCGAGGCGTGAATGATGGCGGCGGCAAGGGTGCCAAGGACGAGGGAGCTGAGGGGCACCGATGGGTTTTTCCACTCAAGCAAACCGCCGAGCGTCAGGGCGGCGGTGATGGCGAGGAGCAGCCCGGTCACGCGTGAAAAACCATGGAGGGCCTGCTTGATTCCCAAGGGGTTGTGGGTGAGCGCGTGGTGGGAATGCGAGGTTCCGGGGCGGGTGAGAGCGATCAATTTGCCAAATCCAGCACCGCGGCCGCGAGCGAGCCAGTCGCTGAAGGGCGGCAGCAGGATCAGTGCGGCGAGCAGCAGGCTGGAGCGGTAAAAATCATGGAAATTTGCGGCCCGGCAGTGCGCGGCAAGCGAGTGGATGGGTGCGTTGATCTGCTTGGCGGACGAAACATCGGCAAGCGCCTTGCCCGCGTCATGGACAAGCGGGGCCAGCCACGCGCCCAGCAGGACGGCGCAGCCTGCGTAGAGCCAGACTTTTAGAAGCTCGCCCAGCGATGCATTTCTCATCTGCCAAGAATCTTGGCAGGACGCGTGCGGGAAGGAAAGCGCGGGATCCGCGATTTTCCCTTGGTCTGTCCCTCGTGGAAATTTAGGCTCCGGGCATGATGACAATTTCACCGATTGGAAAAATTCACAGCCAGTGGGGCGAGGGCCCGGTGTGGTGGCATGGGGCGCTCTATTTTGTCGATATCGAGGGGCATTTGGTGCACCG
>JBILPN010000059.1:0-10452 GCA_044373865.1 Luteolibacter sp.
TCCGGGCTCGCTCAGTGATAGCCGCTTGGCGGGCAAGCGATTGATCCTCGCCACCACGACTTGGAGCGAGGGCGATGCGAGCGGGGGCGCGTCCAGCACCTTGTCCCAGTGGGAAATCGCGCCTGAGAAGCAGCCACAGGCGTCTGGCAGCTTCGAGATTTTGGGTGACAGTCCATGGATTGCTTCTGGGGCGGATTGGCTCGCGGTGGCGGTGAGCCCGCGCGGGGATCGGCGTTATTCCGAGGTGACGGTGTTTGGCTTGGAGGAAGCGGGTTTGGTTCAGCTCACCGCCAAGCCGGTTCGCACCGCCGGCCTTGTGGCGGATCCTTTTAAGATCCAGTGGCGCAATAACATCCTCACCACCATTTCCGAGAGAAACGCCAGTTTGAATCAATGGGCACCGGTGACTGTTTTGGAGAATTTCCGTGTTTGGGGAGCGGGCGTTATTCACACGATGGAGATTGAAGAGCCATTTGAGAAACTCGAATTGGCGAAGGGCGAGAGCCTGTATGCGACTCGTTTCGATGGCGACAAGGCCTACATCGTCACCTTCCTAGAGACGGACCCGCTGTGGATTGTTGATCTTAGCGATCCGAGCAAACCGGTGGTTGCCGGGCATTTGGAAGTCCCCGGATGGTCCACGCATCTTGAGCCGCTGGGGGATCAATTGCTTTCGATTGGTTGGGAGTCGGACACGGTTGCCGCCTCGCTTTTCGATGTGTCAGACCCAGCCACGCCCAAGTTGCTGCGTCGTCTGAATTTGGGCGCGCCCGGTTCATACAGCGAAGCGGCCTGGGATGAAAAGGCGCTGAAAGTCATCCCCGACGCCGGTTTGGTTTTGGTTCCCTTAACATCGTATGACGCAGAATCCGGCAAGTGGAATTCCGTGGTGCAAGTGCTGGATTTGGATTTGGAGAAACGCGATCTCATCCAGCGGGGCAGCATTGCCCATGAGTTTGATGCGCGCCGCTCAGAGTGGATCGACGGTGCGGTGGTCTCCATCTCGCAGCGCGTGTTGGTGGCGGCCGATGTTTCAGACCGCGATGCGCCGTCGATTCTATCCGAAGTTTCCCTGGCGTGGCCGGTTGACCGCGTTTTGGATGCTGGCAGCCACCTCCTGCAGATCGAGGCTGGATCGGCATTTGTGGGAGGTTCTGGCCAGAGTCGAGCGAGCGTCCGCGTTTCCGCGCATGACGCTCCGGAGGCGGTGTTTTCCGAGACGGATCTGGGAGATGGCCACGTGAGAGGTGCGGATTTTCGTGATGGGAAATTGTATATCCTTCGCGAGCTTCGTTCCGGCTTTTCGATGTTCTATCGGAGCTCAATCATGGGTGGCGGAGGAGGTGAGCTGAGTTTGGTCTTGGATGTTTATGATGGCTCCGCCTTGCCGGCGCTTTCGCGTTTGGGTTCGGTTTCCACGAAAATCCCAGCGGGGATGAACCTTGCCGGGAGTGGCTTGTTGTGGCCGCAGCCGCAGCGTCCGGCGGTGGTCTTGGACGCGCAATCCTCCTTCTGGTATTGGGATCGGCCAATTGTGATTGGCGAGCCAGTGGTGTTGGCAGCGCAAGCGGACTTGGAAGTGATCATGCCGCCCACGCGCTTCCCATTCTGGCGGCCACGCACGGCACCGCGCGTGCTTGCATTTGACGTCGCCGAGCCAGCGGCCCCAGCGGTCGCCGAGTCGGTGATGGTCGGCACTGTGGAAACCGTTCCTAACGGGATTTATGCGGCGGCGCACGGGCGGCTTGTGGTAGGTGCTAGAGATTGGAAAAATGAAGCCACGGGCAAGGCATTTCCAGTCGGGAAAATCGCCCAATCCGTCCACGTCGTCGAGGTGCCTGCCGCAGGCCCGCCGATCGCCCGTCCGGGCATTGATTTGCCGGGCGAGTTGGTTGCCGTGAGCGAGTTGGATGCGGACGGTTTTCTTGCCTTCACCCGGAGTTTGAATGCTGAAGAAGCGCCGACTCTCAAGGTGAGTGCTTGCGATGGCTTCGATGCATTTGAGGTCACCAGTCTGGCCGTGAATCCGATGCGCTTTGTCACTGCGGGTGGCCGCAAGGTGTTTGTTACGAAGAGCGGTGCTGTGGAGTCGCACCAACTCACGGATGAGGGCGTTTTCGTTCCTGAGCCCGAGATGAAAATCGGCTGGACTGCGCAACAGCTTCGCTGGTCCAAAGGCGTTTTGTTGGGTGTGAAGGGGAATCAACTTTTCGCCAGTGAAGCCGGCAGGGTTTCCAAGTGGAAGTTTCCGACTTGGGGAATTGATTTCGACCAAGTTTCCATCGCTGAGGATGGCGACTTGCTGGTGCCCTTCGGGGAGTATGGAGCTGAGCGCTTGGAGCGTTGAGTGCTGCGTTGCGGCGGAGCGTTTTGAACGCCTCCGCGCGCACCGCAGACTAACTGATGTTAGCTTCTCAAGTTCAAGGTGCCGTCTGCCGTGAGACACGGCGGCGGAGCAGGATGACACTGCCGAGGAGGCCACTGATCCATGCGGCGGACGGCTCTGGGATAGCGCCAGCAGCGATGGCTAGATCGGGCGTGGTTTCGTATGCAAATCCGGAAATGATCCCAGCGGATTTATAAATCCATGCTGCGTTTTCGTCCACCCGGGTTCGAAATTCCCAGCCGGTGTATTGAATCCAACCATAGCGGGTGAGGCCGTCCGCTGGATCTTGAAGTGAAACTCCAATATAACCCGACTTCTGTCCCTGCTGGGACCATGAAACAATGAAACTGCCGTAATGATAATATTCGTTATGGTTGAGAAGTTGGATTTCATTACTATATTGATTTTCACTTCCAACCATTTCGAGGTTACTTGTATTTTCAGCAACCAGCATACTGAGGGGAATGGTGCTTGGATTCTGATCGATACTTTCAAGGTCGCCTTGGGTGGCCACGGCCGCGCCCGGTGTCATGGCCTTGATCTGCATCATGCCATTGTTATCAAGAGTGGTGGTGTAGGACTGAGAAAACTGAAAAATACTACCATTGATCGTTAGGTCGAATGTGCTTGGTGTGTTGTTGATCGTGATCGGGGCCGCCGAAAAATCCGTGTGGACGATGGCCGCGTGACTCATGCCGGCAATGCCGCTGAGCCCGACTGCGAAGGCAAGGATCGGGAGTGATCTGGTATTGATTTGAGTGATGGCATTTCCAAAAATGCTGGAGACGAGTGTTTTGAATTTCATGACTTGTGTGTGTTTGAGGTCGCATTGCCAGGTCTGGAAAGGCCGCCGGAACAACTTGGTCGGCGGAATTTCCACGCGGACGATCAGCAAAAATTTCCCCAAAGTGAGAAATTTGGGATGAAGTGGGCAAAAATGTGACGAAATGAGCAGCGGCCACCTGCGAGCTTCGGGCGAAGCTACCGCTTCAGATTTCGAGCAATTGACGGATGTGCGCGCTGAGGCGGCGGCTGATTTTCAGAGGCACGGGACGATCGCTGAGATGGAGGAAACTTTCATCCCGGCTGCGTGCTTCGATGCGCAGGACCGCTGAGGACAGCAGCAGCAAAGAGCGGCCGGGTTGGATGAAACCCCTGCCTGCAAGTTCTTTGACCCATTCATGCATTGGCCGTCGCAAATGCACATTGCCGCCCCCGCGCAAGAGGATTCGGCTGTAGTTTCCATCAGCTGTCACGGCGATGATTTCGTCGAGCGCGAGCCTGATGCCCTTGCCAAGATCCACAGGTGCGGATTCTTCCAGAGAATGGCGAGGAGAGAAAATTTGCAGGCGATTTAACGTTTTGGCGAGGCGTTCGGGCTTGATTGGTTTGAGCAGATAATCCAGCGCGTTTTCTTCGAAGGCGCGGATTGCGAAAGTCTCGTGCGCCGTGACAAAAACGACTTGGGTGGAGGCTTGTAAATGGGCTAACAGGTCAAAACCGCTATCCGGCGGCATTGAGATATCGAGAAACACCAGATCGGGGTTCTCTGCGGTGCAAAGGTGAATCGCTTCCTCCAAGTTGCCGGCTTCGCCAGCCAGTTCGATGAATGGGTGTGGCTCTAGCAGTTTTGTCAGCTGTTTGCGGGCGAGTCGCTCGTCATCCACGATCACGGCGCGCAGTGGATTCATGCGTGTTCCATGCCTTTCTGTGAAGGAGCGAAGCGGGTAGATGTGAGGGGAACAATGGCTTTGTTTGTGGTGAGGGGTGGGGCCGAGTCAGCGGGTAGCACCACCACAACGCGCACTTCGTTTGGCTCAGCGATGATGGTGAGCGTTGCATTGGCCGAGTAGAGAAGTTCGAGGCGACGGCGCAGGTTTGAAATTCCAATGCCCGTGGATGTTTCCTTGGATTTTTCAACCCAGTGACCGCTGTTTGTCACCGTGATGGTTAGTTTTCCATCATCGCCGCATTTCGCAAAAATCGCAACGCGAAGCGGAGACGAGCGAGTGCGCTGGCCGTATTTAAGTGCATTTTCTAACAACGGTTGAATGAGTGCGCCGGGAACTGGGTGGCGGCGAGCGCGCTCATCTGCCACCATTGAATATTCCAATTGCGCCTCGAAGCGGATTTTCTCAACACGCAGGTAACTTTCCAGCGCGTCCAGCTCTTCTGCGAGAGGGTGCAGCGCGCTGCCTTGGGTGAGGGAGAAGCGGAGGTAATCTGCTAGAGCGTGAGTGATCTCCTCCACATGCTGTGGTTCATCGGCGACGGCCAAGATGGTGTTGAGCGAGTTGAATAGAAAGTGAGGGTCCACTTGGGCGCGCAGCAGGCGTAGTTCGCACTCGCGAGTTTGGATTTCCCGTTGGGCGAGGAGTAAGCGGTTTGAGGTGCTTTCGATGAAATTATTGATGCTGAAATACAGCGTGATCCATAGGATATAGATTGCGGAGCGAAAGACGAAGCCCAGATCCATGAGAAGCTGGTTTGGCACGTCGCCCGCTTGGGTATGCATGATCCAGCGGAAGACCAAGTGGCTGCCAAAAGCATCGGCACAGCCGAACAGCACTCCAATGCCGAACAGGCTTGGCAATGCGATGAGAGGGTTGGTGTTTGAGCGCTTTCGCAATCTGCGAAGCAGCGGCCAGAGAAGAAAGGTGGAAATTAGAAAGCCAAAGACCAAGCGGAAGCTCACGAATTGGATCAAAATTTCCTCTTGAGATTGAAGGACGGCGAGTGCGAGAAGGCAGAGCGCGCCCCACCCGCCTGCTTGCAAGAGCCAGAAAAGCCGCCTCTTGCCTGGCGGTTCAAACAAGCATTTTTCAAAATCACGCACGGTGTTGCAGCCTAGGGCGCGCCTTGTGGTGGGTCAATGAGGGATTGCTTCCAGTCCTTGCCGCGGGAGATGGCGGGTGAGCGGAGTATCCGTGAATCAAGCGATCATTGAATGATCTCGCCGACAAAAGCTTCATCAACGGTGACGTTTTGATAGCAAAATATGACAGCAATTTTGACACAAAAAAGAGATTGGCTCGGATTCTGCATTCCTGATGCATTGGCAGGCCGCTAAAAATCCTTTTATTCAATCATTCGTCGTGCTCAAGACCTGTTATTTAGCAAGCGCCCTCATCGGGTTGTTGGTTGCCGTTGTGAGCGCTCAGGCTCCTGCGCCGAAGCCAAGTGCAGTGAGTGGCGAAAGCGCAGGAAGCGCGACAGAGTTGCTGACAGCGGGTGAGGCCGCGTTCAATGCGGGTGACTGGCAAGTTGCGGTGGATCGATTCCAAGACTTCATCAGCAACTATGGCGGCTTGGAGGGCACGGCTGCGGCCGTGGAAAAAGTGAAGCCGTTGATGGCGCTTTGTCAGGTCCGGCTTGGGCGTTTTGAAGAAGCGTTGCCGCTGTTGGAAGAGGCATTGAAGCAGCCTGGGCTTGATCCCAAGCAGCGCGTGGATTTGGTTTTTTTCTCCGGACTTTCCAATCTCCGCTTAGGCAATGCCGATGCTGCACGCAAGCAACTGGGGGAGATTTTCACGGATCTGAAAGTCGAGCGTGGCCGCCGCATGGAAACGCTTATTTTGGGCGGCATGAGCTATGTGATGGAGAAGAATTGGAAAGAGGCTATTCAATTTTTCAAGAAGTATGGGGAAGAAATTGCTGCCTACAGTCCAGAAGCGGGCGCTCGCTCAAAAATTCTGTTATTGCACGCTCTGATGGAGGAGAAGCAATGGGATGAGGCGGCAGCCTTGGCGCGGTCGATTCATTCGAGTCTGGCAGAAGTGCGACAGATCGTGACATTTTCTTCACAGTTGATCGCATTGGGATCTCACTTCTTGGAAGCAGAAGCCTATCACCAAGCGATTCAGTTGTTGCAACTTGTCCCGGCGGCAGCGGAGATTCAACAACTTCAGAATGCACGGCTTGCAGAGTCGGAACAAGATTTGAAGGCCGCCCATCTCATTAAGAATTCCGTTAGGATTTCACAGACTCAGACAGCACTTGATGAAATGCGCCGGGAGTTGGAGGCCTTTGCACAAATCCCGCAGTTCGACAGCGCGTCTCGACTGCGCTTGGCGGGTGCTTATTTTCAATTGGAACGGACTCGTGAGGCGTGTTTGATTCTCGATCAAATGGTCCGTCAGATGGAGCCTGACGCAGTGGTTGAGGCGGCCACCGCCTCCCTCATGCGGGGGTGGATGTCGCTGGAACGCTATGCTAGATCGGTCCGGACTGCGGATCTCTACGTCGAGCGCTTTGCCAGCCTGCCGGAAAAACCCAATCTAGCAGACGTTTTGTTTCTTAGAGCACAAGCTTTGGAGGGGCAGTTTCAGTATCAAGCGGCGGCAGATGGTTTCCGGGAAGTTGCCACCAAGTTTCCGGATCAGCCGATTGCGGTCCAAGCGAGTTTCATGGCGGCCTACAACATTCTGCAGCTTGAAAACTACAAGCTCGCGGGAACTCAGTTTGAGCAGCAGCTCAAGCGCCTTAAGAAGACGGATGAGATGTGGCAACACGTCGCATTTTGGCGGGCTATGGCGTTTTATTTCGACCAGCGTTGGGAGGATGCTAGAAAATCACTGAATGATTATTTGGATGCCACTAAAACGGCAGGAGTGGGTTTGGAATATGTGGATGATGCCGCGTTTCGCATCGGATACAGTTATTTTTCAGATGCGGACTATCCAGAAGCGATCAAGCGGCTGAAGGCGTTTTCAAGCGATCACTCCGAAAGCGAATGGCTCAGCGAAGCATTGCTTACGCTTGGAGATTCATACGCGGCGGAGGGTGATCTGGAAGACGCGGATTTGGCCTACTCCAAGATCGGAGTGGAGGCTCCGGGGTTTCACGATGAGGGATGGATGAAGCGTGGAAATCTTCTCAAGCTTAAAAAAGACCTGAAAGGGATGAAGTCCCTGTTCGCGGAGTTTGTCGAAAAGCGTTCTGACAGTCCTCGCATTGCGGAGGGTTTGTCTAGTTTGGGATGGATTGAAAAGCAGCAAGGCGACATCGCCGCCGCCCGCCAGATTTACTGGGATGCAATCGAGCGTTTTGGAAATGACCTCGTGCGTCCGGGATTGGAAGATCTCTTTTTGGGGCTTCATGGATTTTACTCGGTGCTTGACCGGCACGAGTTGCAGATGCGTTTGGTGGATGCATTGGCACAAGCAAAGAGTGACAAGAAGCGCCGCTTGGCCACTCGGCTAGGGTGGGCGCTTGCCCAGTTGCATCTCTCGAATAAGAATGTTTCCGCCGTTCAAGCTGCTCGCGATGCACGCGGGGCACTCGCGTCATTGGTGTCAGAAATTGATCCGAAAGAAACCGCGCCACGCATTCTTGCCGACGTCGGAGACGCGCTTGCGGAAAACGGAGAGACCGCCAAAGCGCTTGAAATCTATCAGGGGCTGCGCAAGTGGTGGCCACGGGCACCCGAGCGAGACCGCGCATACGCGGGCATCGGCTTTAGCGCATTTCGTGCGGGCAAGGAGCCGGAGGCGCTCGCGAGTTTTGAAAAATACGAAAAATCCGCCATCATGCCCAAGACCGCTCCCGATGGTCGTGGTGTGTCTTTGGTGGAGGGTGAGCTTGGTGGCAAAGTGGCTTTGGCCAAAGCTACGATCCTCTCGAAGCGCGATGGCGACAAGGCACTCGACATTTTGTTAGCGATTCAGAAGGCCAAATCCATGCCTGCGAGTGTCCGTGCGGAATCCTTCATGGAAGCCGGACGTCTTTATCATAAGCGAGGCAAGCATCGTGAAGCACTGCCCTATTTTGAGCAAGTTTACCTGCTGTTTAACCGCTTTCCTGCGATGGTGGCTGCGGCTTACTATGAGCGAGGACGCTCCCTTGAAAAGCTGGGGCTGCCTGACAAGGCGCGTGAGGTTTACTCGGAGTTGGTATCTCGCGAGGATTTGGCTTCGTTTGAGCCGACAAAGCGTGGGCTCAAGCGCGCGACCGCCCTTGGAGGAGTGATCCAAGCGAGACAAGCCGAGGAAGGTGTGGTTCCTCCTCCTAGCCCTAACCCAGTTCAAAAATGAAGCTTCATCGTTTTAGCTTTAGTGTTTTTGCCCTTGTCGTCATGGTGGATTCTGTCCGATCTGCGACTCCAAGTGCTGCGCAAATCCAGCAACTTGTTAGGGGTCGTCCTGAGCTTGATGAGATCACGTGGAAAGATGCGGCGCGAGGCATGCCGCTGAAAGTTAGAATTGTGGAGGCGACCGGGCAGGCGGTTACGGTGGAAAAGACGCTTCCCGCCGGCCTAACGACACGAAAGATTCCATTTTCCGACTTGGCAGATTTATCATTCAGCTTCACGTCCCGTGAGCTTGCACTTCACCGGGTGCCAGCGGTTGCGTCGATTCCGCCGCTGCGCGTCTATTGGGAGAATCGCTCAGCCACGCTTTGCTTCGCAGGGTCAAACGTCGCAGATACAGGACTCGTGTTAGCCAAGTCCCTTCGGCTGGCTGGAGATCTGCCATCACTCATGGAAGCGGCGAAGATACTTGATCAAATCCGTGGGCAGGATTCAGCGAAGCATCGGGTGGAGCTCGCAAGTTCCGAACAAATGGCCATCGACTTCATCCTCTCGCGACAAACGGGGAAAATCCAAGAGACGGACAAGCTGGCATGGGAAATCACCGAGCAGGCGGTGCACAATGATGCGACCCTGCTGGCCACTGCTTTTCTAGCGGATCGACATTTCAGTCAGCTCAAGGCCACTGAAGAAGCGAATCCGCGTTGGATGGAGGATGATGAGGTCCGGCCGCTGCGCGAGCGCTTGTATCATCTGTCATTGGATTTTGCGCTTTACCCAAGTTTGTTCATGGGGACGCGCCATCTTGAGGCCTCGGCCGGATTGAAGCGAGTGGCTGAGGTCTATGAATTTACCGGAGCGAAGTCACTCGCGATGAAAGCGCTTGAAGATTTAGCCGCGCTCTATCCAGATACAGCCGCAGCCATTGAGACCGCGCCGCTGCTCGCCCGTTACAAGGCGCTTGAGGCATCGGGGAAACTTGCCGTGATGTCCTCCACAGAGGCACCCAAGGAAGAAACGGAAGCGCCAAGCGAAGAGGCGACGGATCCAGGCCCGCCGCCGCCACCCAAGCGCTATAACATTTTCGGCGATTGAGCGCCAAGCCACCCAACCAATACCATACTGTGAGACCAATACTCCAAATCATCCGCCCCGTTTTCATCGCCGTCATCTTGTTCACGCTGAGCATGGCCATTGCTTCACGCACTGCTTCCGCGCAAGGAGCCGAACTGCCGGTGCCGAAGGTGAAGACAGAAAGCCTGTTGGACATCTATACCAAAGGCGGGTTTACCATGCATTTCATTGCCCTCTCGTCCATCGCAACCATTGCGATTATTTCATTTTGTGCGTTTCGCATCAAACGGAAGAACATGCTTCCGGCGGCACTTGAAGCTTCTCTTGGAACGGCGTTTGCGAAACAGGATGTGGTTTCCGCGCTTAAACTCTGTGAAGGCGATTCAAGTTCGTTAGCTCATATCATCAAAGAAACTTTCACCAAGGCGGCTGCTGGAGTTGAAGTGTATTCCAAAGCGGATCTCGAAAGTGTTGCGGCAGAAACGATTTTCCATGAGGAAACCAAATACATGTTGTGGGTGAACATGCTCAATGGACTTGCAGCGGTTGCGCCGATGATGGGGCTGCTAGGAACCGTCTCGGGAATGATCGGGAGCTTCGACCAGCTTGCTGCTGGTGCGACCAAGCCTTCAGATTTTGCCGGTGGGATTGGCGAGGCAATGGTCACCACGGCGGCAGCTTTGATTGTCGCGATTCCGGCGATGCTTGCCTATTTCGTGTTTAAAAACCTGCTTCAGTCGATCATCTCTCAACTCGCGCACAGCTCGTCGAACTTGATCAGCGGATTTGTCAGTGGCTCGCCTGTCAGTGATCCGGCCACGGAGATTTGAAACCTTCTATTGAATTGATAAAGCCATGATGATTCGACGTAGAGCAATCGATGATGTGGGGATGCAAATCGCCCCGATGGTGGATATCACCTGGATCATGATTATCTTTTTCATGGTTACGAATGAAATTGCGG
>JBILPN010000567.1:0-2991 GCA_044373865.1 Luteolibacter sp.
CTGTCGAATGATGGAAGCTCGCAAGATCAACCTAACAAAAAACGAAATGAAAACAAACATGAAGCCCTTGAATGTGCTTAGCTCCTTGGTGGCCGTGTCCGTCTTTGGGATAAGTTCCGCGCTTGCTGCCACGACCTCCTCGAAGGATGGCACCATGCAAACTACCACGAATTCGAGCAACTCGAATGAGCTTTCGAATGATGGATTGCCCATCTTGGACACTGGCGTTCAAGAGCTCGGCCTGAGTGGAAAACTCAACTGGGAGGCTGATACGGTCTATAGCTTTGATGTGAGCTACGGCCGGTTTTTCACACCGAACTGGCTTCTTGGTATCGAAGGCGGCTTGAGCGGGATTGATAGTGAAAAGGACTATCGAGTCGGTGCCTTTGCAGAATATAATTTTCTCACAAATACCAAGTGGGTTCCATTTGTCCGCGCGACTGCCGGGTATGTGCATCCTAGCACCGGTGAAGACGGCGGCCTGCTGGACTTGGATGCAGGTATCAAGTACTTCATGCGTTCCAATCTCGCGATCTCTGGATCAGTCGGTGGTGGCTGGAATACCAACGGCGATGCGGACTTCGAAAAGCAAGTCAACCTCGGGCTGAAGTTTTACTTCAACTGAGTCAACGCCGGGCAGCATAGGAATCCGCCTATGCTGCGCTCGGAGGAGGGCGGCGAACCAATGATGAGAGACAGAAATCATCAGAAATCCGGCAGATTGCAGCTTGATGGGTGGTGAGTGGCCAGTCACCTTCCACGCAATGCCTGATATCCAACGAATGAACCCATCTCGGATCTGCGGAGTGCTTGGCTTTCTGCTGCTGTCCGTGCTTTCAACTCCGGCATTTGGCCGCCCACCGAACATCGTCTTCATCCTCGCCGATGACATGGGCTACGGCGACCCGGCGTATGCGGGCGGGAAGATCGCCACGCCGCACCTTGACCGCATCGCAAGGGAAGGCATGAATTTCACCGATGCGCACACCTCCTCGGCGGTGTGCACGCCGACCCGCTACGGCATCCTCACCGGGCGCTACAACTGGCGCTCGCCGATGAAAAAGGGTGTGCTCAACGGCTTCAGCAAACCGCTGATCCCGGAGACTCGGATGACCGTGGCAAGGCTGCTTGGTGGAGCCGGATACACGAGCTCGGTCGTCGGGAAATGGCATCTCGGGCTCGGCTGGGAAAAAGCGGGGACGCCCGGGCAAAAAAAAGGCGAGGGCTGGGATATCGATTACACGGCGAGGCTTGGCGGCGGTCCGCTCGCCCTCGGGTTCACCGAGAATTTCCTGTTTCCCGCATCCCTCGACATGCCGCCCTATGTCTATCTCAGGAACGACATTCCGTTGGGCGTGCCGACCGTGACGAAATCGTTCAAGGAGCCGAACCGGCCCGGCCCTGCGACCGAGGATTTTGAGGCGGCCGATGTGCTTCCGGATCTGGCCCGCGAGGCGCGGGCGTTCATAGGCCGGGAAGCGGCTCGCAAGGACAAGCGGTTCTTTCTCTATCTTCCCCTCACCAGCCCCCACACGCCGCTGGTGCCTTCCGAGGCATGGCAGGGGAAATCCGGCATGGGCGACTACGCGGATTTCATGATGCAAACCGACTGGGTCGTCGGCGAGGTGTTGGCGGAACTCGATGCGCGGGGCGTCGCGGAAAACACCCTGCTGATCTTCACCTCTGACAACGGTTGCTCACCGATGGCGGGAATCCCCGAACTCGCGGCGAAAGGGCATTTGGTTAACGGCGCGCTTCGTGGCCACAAGGCGGATATCTTCGAAGGCGGCCATCGCGTGCCCTTCCTCGTCCGCTGGCCGGAGCGTGTGAAAGCCGGGAGCAACTGCGCGGCGACCGTTTGCACGACCGATTTTTTCGCCACTGCGGCGGAGCTTGCTGGGGCGGAAATTCCGGACAACGCGGCGGAAGATAGTTTCTCCATGCTTCCCTTGTTGAAGGGGGAAGACGGCTTCGGGAGAAGCTATACGATCCATCATTCAATCAACGGCTCCTTCGCGATCCGGCAGGGAAAATGGAAACTCAACCTCTGCCCGGGATCCGGCGGCTGGTCGGCTCCGCAGCCGGGACATGCGACGGCGGGGCTCCATCCCGTCCAGCTCTACGATCTGGATTCCGACCCCGGTGAGCGGGACAACCTCGCCGTGAAACAGGCCGGACGTGTCAATGAGATGGCGGATCTTCTTGCCAAGGCGATCCGGGACGGCCGCAGCACACCGGGTGCGAAACAGCAAAACGACGGCTGGCCCGATACGATCCCCGCAGACGTCCTCGAACTTCTACCCCAGCTGAAACCCTGAGCCTTTCCCGTCATGAAAAAACCACCATTCACACTCCCCTCCATCGCCCTCATTCTCGCGATGACGCTGTGCCAAAGCTTTGCGAAAACCGAAAAGCTCAATATTCGCGGCGCGGGTGCGGAGATCTACAAGAAGGCATCCGGCGATGACCTGTATCTCTACATTTTCGAACCCGCAGGCCGCGAGGCCACCAAGGAAAAGCTGCCGGCGATCATCCTCTTCTTCGGCGGCGGATGGCAGGGAGGCTCGCCCACCCAGTTCGAGCAGCACGCCCGCTATCTGGCGAAACGCGGCATGGTCGCTATTTGCGCGGACTACCGGGTCGCGGCACGGCAGAAGACCACGCCAAGGGAATGTGTCGCCGATGGCAAGTCCGCGATCCGTTGGGTGCGCGCCAACGCGGACCGGCTTGGCATCGATCCCAACCGCATCGCCGCAGGTGGAGGCTCCGCCGGAGGGCATGTGGCCGCCGCCGCCGGGATGACGGAGGGGCTGGATGATCCAGCGGATGAGAACGCTTCAATCTCCTCGAAACCTAACGCGCTCATCCTTTTCAATCCGGTCTATGACAACGGTCCCGATGGCTACGGCAATGACCGGGTGAAGAAATGGTTTCCCCTGATTTCCCCCGCCCACAACATCAGCAAAGACGACCCGCCGACGATCGTGTTTC
>JBILPN010000060.1:0-10424 GCA_044373865.1 Luteolibacter sp.
CTTCACGAAAATCGCATCCACGAATGGCTTGGTCACCTTGCCAAACCACGCATCAATTTTCTGGTCCATTCCGAGCTCCACCACCGGCTCCGTTGCCGCCTGCGCCAGCGAAACCAATCCCACCCAACAAACCAGCAAAACCCGGAGAATCGACAAGTTCCAAAATGAATTTCGCATCATGTCCCCGCACCATGCGCACCTGACTCTCAGGCATCAAGCGTATTTCCCGGCACTTGCCACCTCGCACTCACAACGGATTTCCCCGCGCCGAAAGTTTTTTCTCGTCCTCACGCCGTGCTCTCCCCCAACCTTCCGCCGCAATGCTCAAGGCTGGAATCGTAGGACTACCCAACGTCGGAAAATCGACACTCTTCAACGCGGTCACCCGCACCCGCAAGGCGGAGGCGGCGAATTACCCGTTTTGCACCATCGACCCCAACGTCGGAATCGTCAGCGTCCCTGACCCACGCCTTGCCGTGCTCTCGAAAATCTCCGGCTCTCACAAACTCGTCCCCACCGCCATCGAGTTCGTTGACATCGCCGGACTCGTAAAGGGCGCATCGGAAGGCGCTGGCCTCGGCAATCAATTCCTCGCCAATATCCGCGAGACCGACGCGATTGTCCAAGTGGTCCGCTGCTTTGAAAATGACGACATCATCCACGAACTCGGCTCGGTGGATCCCATCCGCGATATCGAAATCATCAATTCTGAGCTGATCCTCGCCGACATGGCTTCCCTTGAAAAACGCCGCCACTCGCGCGAAAAAAAGGCCAAAGGCGGCGACAAGGAATCGAAAAAAGAGGTCGAACTCATCGACATCATCCTGCCTCACCTCGACCAAGGGAACCCGGCGCTGACCATCGACTTCAGCGAGGATGACCGCGCCATCGTGAAGGAGTTTTTCCTGCTTTCTTCCAAAAAGACGATTTACGCCTGCAATGTGGCCGAGGATGAGCTCGCCGCCGCCATCGCAGATCCTGACTCTCACCCCCAAGTCGCACGCGTCCGGCAATATGCCGCCGCCCACACTGGCTCGGAAGCGGTGGTCATCTCCGCTCGCATCGAGGAGGAACTCAGCGAAATGCCCGTCGAGGAAGCCAACGAGTTCCTTGCCGAAATGGGCGTCACCGACTCAGGAGTCTCCGCACTCATCCGCGGCGTCTATCACCTCCTCGGCCTCCGCACCTACCTCACCACCGGCGTCCAGGAAACCCGCGCTTGGACGATCATCGCCGGCGACAAAGCCCCAGCCGCAGCCGGCGTCATCCACTCGGACTTCGAGCGCGGATTCATCGCCGCTGAAATCGTCCACTACGACGACCTCGTCGCCGCTGGCACCAAGGCCGCCGCCAAGGTGGCCGGAAAGGTCCGCATCGAGGGCAAGGAATACGTCGTGAAAGACGGCGATGTGGTCGAGTTCCGCTTCAACGTGTAAGCGACTTGCCTTGGCAACCGACTTGCCTTGGCAAGCGCCGCCTCGCCGCGAAGCTCTCCCACCACGCCTCATCCCGGGTAATCCCCGGAAATGTAGCCGTGGAGTTGTTGGATCGTGTGCCGCTGGGACTGCATCACCCAGTTCACCAGATCGCCGATGCTGACCAAGCCGACCAAGCGCCCCTCGTCCACCACTGGAAGATGCCGGATGCGGTTCCCGGTCATGAGTTGCATGCATTTCTCGATGCAGTCCCTGCTGCACACGGAAATCGCCGGGCGGGACAAAATTTCCCCCACCCGGGTGTCGCGTGAAGTCCGGCCTTGGAGCACGACCTTGCGGCTGTAGTCGCGCTCGGAAAGCACGCCCACCACCTCGCCATGCTCGATCGCAACCAAGGCCCCAATGTTTTTTTCGCCCATCAAATGGATGGCTTCATAGACCGTCGCCTCCGGACTGGTGGTCCAAACTTCAGCGATCTTGTTGTGTAAAATATCATAAACGGTTCCGTTGATTTCCATGGCATTGCTCCTTTTAGATTGCCTACACCCTGCCCACCGCGGGACCTCCAGTCAAGAACGCCTTTGATTCGGCCCGCATGATGCCTAAGCTGCGCCATGCCCACGACAGCTCCGCCCCCACCTCACCAATCCGCCGGCTGGCGCTGGGATCATTCCTACAGCCGCTTGCCAGAATTGTTCTTTGCGCGGACCACGCCACAGCCCGTGCGCGAGCCACGCTTGGTCGTTTTGAATCACCCGCTCGCCCGTGCACTCGGCTTGGATCCAGAGGTTTTGCAAGCCCCGGAAAACGCCGGAATTTTCACCGGAAATCAAATCCCGGAAGGAGCCTCCCCCATCGCACAGGCCTACGCCGGCCACCAGTTTGGCCACTTCACCGGACTGGGCGATGGGCGTGCAATTCTGCTAGGCCAGCAAATCACCCCAAGCGGCGAGCGCCGCGACATCCAGCTCAAAGGCGCTGGCCGCACCCCATTTTCCCGCGGTGGCGACGGTCGCGCCGCGCTCGGACCAATGCTGCGCGAATACATCATCAGTGAGGCGATGCACGCACTCGGCGTCCCAACCACGCGCAGCCTCGCCGTGGCCACAAGCGGCGAGCAAGTGGTCCGCGCCGAGCTTCTTCCCGGCGCGGTTCTCACTCGCACCGCCGCAAGCCACATCCGCGTGGGAACCTTTCAGCACGCCGCCGCTCACCAGGACCACGCCGCACTCCGCGCCTTGGCAGACCACACGCTGGAACTCCACTTCCCGGAACTTTGCCACGTGGAAAACTGCTATTTCGCGCTGTTTGAAGCGGTCATGGAGCGCCAGGCCGCATTGATTGCCAAGTGGTTGCACATCGGCTTCATCCATGGCGTGATGAATACCGATAACATGGCCCTGTCTGGGGAAACGATTGACTACGGCCCCTGTGCCTTCATCGATTCCTATCACCCCGACACGGTTTTCAGCTCGATCGACCGGCAGGGGCGTTACGCCTACGGCCGGCAGCCGGAAATCGCGCGATGGAATCTAGCCCGGCTCGCGGAGGCGATGTTGCCGCTGTGGGGCGAGGACACGAAGCATTCCGTGGACTTGGCAAATCAGGCCTTGGGTGGCTTTGAGGCAAAATTTCAAGCGCATTGGCAAGCCGGCATGCGGGCAAAACTCGGACTGCGAGGCGAGGAGGCCGACGATGCGTCGCTGATCCAAGGCTTTCTCGACGGCTTGGAAATGCACCAACTGGATTTCACCAACAGCTTCCGCGCACTCAGCCAGGAAAGCGCCTTCCGCAGCCCGGTTTTCTCCCATCCCGAGTTCGTCGCGTGGCATGCGCGCTGGTCCGCACGGCTTGCTCGCCAAGGCACGGCCGCGCAGGAAATCGCCACAGCGATGCAAGGCCACAACCCGGCGGTGATTCCACGCAATCACAAGGTCGAGGAGGCGCTGAACGCCGCAGAAAACGAGGGCGACTTGAGCGTGCTGGAGCGCTTGCTCGCAGCACTGGCCCGGCCGTATGAAACGCCAAATTCAGCCGAATACACGCAGCCGATGCCAGCCGGCGCACCCGCCTATCAAACATTTTGCGGAACCTAAGCGCACCCCGCGCTAGATCGCGACGAGGAGTCCTTGCTGTTTCAAAATTTCAATGGCGGCCAGCACCCCGCTCTCGATGCTGTGACGCGAGGTATCAAGAACCACCGCGCCCTCGGCAATCATCAGGGGAGCCGTGGCGCGCTCGCTGTCCGCAGCGTCGCGCTTGGCCACGGAATCCACCTCACCAACCTTGCTGCGGCGGGCCGCTCGGACCGCCTCATCCGCATCGATGTAAATCTTGTATGGAGTTTCAGGAAACACCACCGAGCCAATGTCGCGCCCCTCCATGATGATGCTGGTGTGGTCCAGATACGCACGCTGGAGGTTCACGAGCTTGTCGCGCACTTCTGGAATCGCGGAAATGGCAGAAACATTCGCATTGATCGCCTCGCCGCGCAGGGCATCGCCAGGAAAAACCCCGTCGATGCTGCACGTGGAGCTGCCAGCATGGTGACCGCAGCGCATGTCAATGCGCTTCAGCAGCGCAAGCACGGCAGCGGTGTCGGCGGGATCGATGTTCTCCTGAAGCGCCTTCCAAGTGACAGCGCGATACATCTCGCCAGAGTTCACCATGACCAAGCCGAGGCGCTTCGCCAACTCGCGAGCCAGCGTGCTTTTCCCGGAGGCTGCGGGTCCATCGATGGCGATGGCGAAATTCGGATTGCGGGTGGAAGACTCGGTCACGCGTGCGAGAGGGTTGGAAGGATGAAATCAGCAGAACAGGTGGATTCGCGGAGAATAGCTGCCAGATGATGGGAAAATCCCGGGTAGGAAGTGTTCACACAATCCGTGTTTTGAATCACGGTTTCCCCCTTGGCGAAGAGCCCGGCGATGGCGAAGGCCATGGCAATGCGGTGATCCCCAAAACTGTTGATGACGGCCGCGTGCAGCGGATTTCCACCCTCGATTTCCATGCCGTCTTCGAATTCCTCAACCGTGGCTCCCATGGCGCGGAGATTGTCCACCACGGTGGTGATCCGGTCGGTCTCCTTGACGCGGAGCTCGCGCGCGTTGCGGATGACGGTGCGGCCTTTGGCAAGGGCGGCGGCAACCGCGATGACCGGAATTTCGTCAATCAAATTGGGAACTTCTTCGAGCAAAATCGTGGTTCCCGTGAGGGCGGCACCATGGATCTCAAGGTCGCCGATCGGCTCGCCATCCCCCGCGTGCAGAGTTTCCATGATGGGCGCGCCCATGCGGCGGAGCACCGCGAGAATGGCGGTGCGTGTGGGATTGAGGCCCACGTCGCGAATGATGAGCGTTGCTCCTGGCAGCGCCGCCGCAGCGACCAACCAAAATGCCGCGCTTGAGATATCGCCCGGCACGGTGAAATCACAGGCGCGCGGAATTTGCCCGCCCACCACCGAAATTTCGTTCCCCACCCGCTCCGTGACAACGCGGAAGGAGGCCAGCATGCGCTCGGTGTGATCCCGCGTCTCAGCTGGCTGGATGACAGAGGTTTTCCCCTCCGCAAACAAGCCGGCCAACAAGACGGCGCTCTTCACCTGGGCGCTGGCAACGGGCATCTCGTAGGTCGTCGGGTGCAGCACCGCGGGGTGGATCAAAAGCGGCGCGCAACCCGCCTTTTCACCAAGCGGCTCCAATTTCGCCCCCATTTGCCCGAGCGGCAGCGTGATCCGCCCCATCGGCCGGGAGGACAGCGACTCGTCACCAAACAACTTGGATGAAAACGACTGGCCCGCCAGCAAACCGGCCAACAAGCGCATGCCCGTCCCCGAGTTCCCGCAGTCGATCGGTTCGGCCGGTGCGCTGAGTTTCATCGACCGTCCATGGATCCGGAGATTGAGCGGGCCGTAGCCGGGGAGTTCGTCGAGCACCTCATGGCGAGCCCCGAGGGACTGCATGGCATTGAGCGTGTTCACACAGTCTTCGCTGGGCAGAAAGTTCCGGATGGTGCAGACGCCGTCTGATAAGCCACCAAGAATGGCGGCGCGGTGTGACATGCTTTTGTCGCCCGGCACGCGAAATTCCGCATGGAGCTGTGAAATGGCTTGGACTCTAAATTCCGACATGAGCTGAGGTTAAATTGACGACTTGGGTGAATTGAGTGGGTCACGGCGCTGCTTGGCGGTGACCAGCCAACGCTCGGTGGCTTCCGAATCCGCTCGCTCAAGGGCGGCGAGGATTTCTTGCAAATCTGCGATGGTTTCGCGCAGGGGACCGACGAGGGCATCCCGGTTTTCCATGGCGATTTCCGCCCACATGGAAGGATTTCCCGCCGCGACGCGCGTGGTGTCACGCAGGCCACCACCGCCGAAGCGCCCCTCCGCCGGGTCCTTGAGGCAGACACGAGCGGCACTGGCGGCGATCATGTGTGGCAAGTGGCTGATGCGCGCGACCAACTCATCATGCACGGCGGCGCTCATCCACGAGGTGCGGCAACCCACGGATTGCCAAAATCGCTCAAGCGCCGCAGCCAACTCGGCCGGCGCGCCGTCGTCATTGGTGAGCAAGCACGCTGCGTTTTGAAAGAGATTGCCGGTGACGGCGGCAAGACCATTCCGCTCCGAGCCGGCCATCGGGTGGCTTCCAATGAAATGCCCGGCACGCCCACGCAACAGCGGAACAAGGCTCCGGTGCGGCGCGCATTTCACGCTGCCCACATCGGTGATCAGACACTGCGCCGGAAGCCCAGCCTCCAGCGCGGCACTCAACAATGCCGGCATCGATCCCACCGGAACAGCGAGAATAAGGAGATCCGCGTGTTTCACCGCTTCCGCAAGATTTCCAGTGATGCCGGGAATCCCCAGCTCGGCTGCGGCCGTGACAGTTTCCGCCTTGCGCGCCCAAAGCCGGATCTTTGGAGGATTTTCCACCGCCGCGAGGGCAAGCGCAAGAGACCCGCCAAGCAGACCGCCGCCGAGGATGGTGATAGTTGGAAAATCCGTCATGGTTGAAAAAAAAGACCGGGGCCATGCTGCCGACCCCAGTCAGGTTTCCTAAAAAGGCTTGCCGAACATCAGGACCACTTCACGGAACGCGGAAATATCCCTTGCCCGCGCCGGTGTAAGTTGGGTCTTGGACCAAGGTGCCACTCGGAATGTCCCGAACATCAACGATTTTATTGTTGTAAGGGCTGAAAACGAAGCCGTCCTTGCCGGGAACCTTGTTCGCAATCGCGTAATCTGGCCGCTTTTCCTCAACCGGTGGCTTGGGAGTTGGCGGCGGAGTCGGCTGAGTCGGCGGCGGAGTGGTGCTTCCAGTCACCGGTGGCTGGACCGGCGGCGTCGCTTGCGGCTGCATTGGCAAGGTCTCAGTCTGCTTGAGCTGCTCGCGCTGGGCTTGGATTTTCTGCTGCTCCTGGCTGGAGACAGACTTTTGAATTGGCTTCCGCTGCGGTCGCCGGTCCCTGCTCTCATCATACGGATAGCAGGAGGCCAACACGGCACAGGCCAGAGCGGGAACTACGGTGGAGAAGCGAATCTTCATGACGATGAGGCGGGCGCGGAGTGGTTGCGCCGACATCGGAGGCGACATCGGCGGGCTCGCGGGATGATGATCGTCCAAAGCTTCCCGTCAAGCAAGGTCATCATGCGGAATGGGGAATCCCAGAGAAAATTCCCTGCGGCAACGCTTGTCCGAATGCGGATTTCCACCTGAGAATCCCCGCCCTATGCCGGACGCAACCATTCAAACAGTCGGAAAAGTTTTGGAAAACTTGAACCCAGTGCTTTACCGCGTCGTCTTGTCGAATGGGAAATCGATTCTCGCGCACCTCTCGAAGCCGCTCACCGAGGCCTCTGCCGTTTTCGCCGTGGACGCGCGTGTCCTCTTGGAACTCACGCCCTATGACTTCGACCAAGCGAGAATCCTCGGCGCGGCCGAATGAGCCTCCTCACTTGCCAATGCAAAAACTGCTGAAAATCACCCCAAGCAGATCTTCCGTATCCAGCTTGCCGGGGATTTCTCCCAGCGCATCCAGCGCGTCCCTCAAATCAATGGCTGCAAACTCGGCAGCACTTGAGTCACTTTCCAAGACCCCCAGCGCCGCACGCAAAGACGCACTTGCCCGCAAAAGACTCGCTTGATGCCGGGCATTGATCGCCACTGCATGCTCGCCCCAGTCGGCCTCTCCAAAATGCAAGGCGTCGCGAATCGCATCCGAAAGCGCGGAAAATCCCTCGCCATCCACGCAAGACAACCGCACAGCTAGCTCACCTGCCCACGATGAATGCTCACCCAAGTCGGTTTTGTTGAGCACTCGCAGAGTCTTCGCCTCGCTCAGGTGCGCGCTGGCCACAGCCGGCTTGGGCCTACTCGCATCAAGAATTTCCAAAAGCAAATCCGCCTCCGCGATTTGCCGCACCGTGCGCTGGATGCCCGCAGCTTCAATCGGGTCAAACGCTTCTCGCACGCCCGCAGTGTCCACGAGCCGCAGCGGAATCCCGTGCAAATTCACCACCTCCTCAATCGTGTCGCGGGTGGTGCCTGCAACATCGCTGACGATGGCGCGCTCAAAACCCAACAAGCGGTTCAATAAGCTCGATTTCCCGACATTGGGCTCCCCAAAAATCACCGTCCGCACGCCCTCGCGCAAAACCCGCCCTTGATCTGCCGTGGACAGCAGCAGCTCGACTCGGTCAAGCACCGCACTCACCCGGCCACGCAGTTGCGCGCCAGTCTGCGGATCGATGTCCTCTTCAGGAAAATCAATCCACGCTTCAAGGTGAGCCAAGGCTTCCAACAATTGATCTCGCGCTTCCGTCGTCCGACGGCCAAGCGTGCCCTCGAGTTGGCTGCGTGCGGCGCGCATGGAAAGCCGCGTTTGCGCGGAAATCAAATCCATGACCCCCTCCGCCTGAGTCAGATCCAGCTTCCCATTGAGGAACGCACGCTGGGTGAACTCGCCCGGTCCCGCCGGAATCGCACCGCAGGCAAGAAACCGGCTTAACACCTCGCGCGTCACCAAGATCCCGCCGTGCCCGGTGAATTCGACACTGTCTTCTCCAGTGTAGCTGCGCGATCCCAGAAAAACCGTCATCAGCCCGTCATCGAGAATTTCTCCCGAGGCATCGCGGATGTGACAGTGCCGCGCCGTGCGCGGCGGCGTGCGTGAGGCCAATCCTCCCGTCGCCCGGTCCGCCGTCGCAATCGCATCCGGCCCGGAAATCCGCAAAAGCGAAACGGCGCCCATTCCCGGCGGCGTCGCAATCGCCGCAATCGTCGTGCGACTTGAATCTAAAGAAGCTTCCATGAATTGAATCAATGCATCGCGGCCGTGTCCTCTTGGCCACCCAAGCCAAGAAACTCCCAGCAAATAAAACGCTGGATCGACAAATCAAGCGTATCTCCCCCACCCTGCCACTTCAGCTCTAGCGTCGCAGTTTCCGCCATCGGCTTCTTATCCTTCGTGCCCCGCCAATTGATGCGCGAGAGCGCCCTGCCCACCTCTGAATCCACACGCACATTGATTCTCGCGCTGTCCGAGGCATTTGCCGGATCTTCAATGCGATAGGTCCGCTCGCCCTCGACCGCATCGCCCTGCCGCGGCACGTCCTCCACAATCAAGACCCGGAAAACCCCAGTCTGCCCAACCGCAGGCAATTCCACAAAATTCCGCAAGGTCCGGTATTTGGTTTGCGTGAAAATCTCCCAATCAAGCTTGAGCCCCTCGGGAGTCCTCAGGAAAAATGCATGCACGCGCAACGGCTCCATCGAGAAATTCCCGGCTCGAGAAACCGCGCTCAACAGCATGTCTGCCTCATCCACCCCATATTGGACCTCTAAATTGGCCAATGGCATGAAGAATTCCTTCATCTTAAACTGGGGCGGCTGGTCATAAACCATCATGAAAAAACCGCGCTTCACATCCTCTTCGGACAATTCGTAAGCCGAGAAGCCCGCCGCCGGGGCATCAAGGTCCGAAACCGTGTCGTCTGCATAAAATTTCTCCAAGCGCCCACGCATCGCCTCGCCGTGAATGACCAAGGGCAAACGCTCATCGACCGTGCTGGCTTGAATATATTTGGCCAATAGCTGCTGGGCGTCCTTCTTCCAACCAACACGCAAGTAGGCCGCCTCCTGCGCCGCCGGATCCACCACAATTTCCGCTCCCACTGGCGGGGCTTTCGCAACTTTTTTCAACTCCTTGGAGGCAAAGTAAAAAGTACACACACCGGCGACTGCCAACACCGAGAACACCCAGATGAGCGGCTTGAGACTACGCTCCACTTCCAACTCAGAATACGCCAGTTCCTGCTCATCCTCAGGGATTTCCGCAGCCTCGGCACCTTCGCGCCCGCGATCGTCAATCTGGCTGAGCGAGACCGGAACCTGCTTCTTCGGTTTTGGATCAGGTGTCCGCCCACGCTGGGTCGGGAGACGCTTGCCCTCGGCCGAGGCCTCGTCCGGCATGGCGGACAAGGCTGGAATCCCACCGAAGCGGAGATCCTGAACCGGCTCGATTTCTGGCGAAGTGATGACACCACCACAGCGCGGGCACGGCCCTGTGGTCGGCGGAAGCTCGCGCGGAACCAGAAGCTTCGCGTCGCAGTGCCTACAGCGAAATTCCTTCTGAGTGTTTGAAATCACGGGGGGGAACTTAGGAAAACTGAGGGGAGCTGTCAAACTTCGCTCGCGGAAGTCTCCACATTCGACCGCTTAGGAAGAACCGAGTCCAGAACTTCCAAACAACGCGCATTTTGCGGACCAGTGCCCACGGAAATCCGCACCCAAGCGGCGAGCTTGTAGCTGCTCATCGCCCGCACAATCACTCCCTGCTTCAGCATGTCGCGGAATACCTGGTCACCATCGCCCACCTTCACGAGCAAGAAGTTTGCAAAGCTCGGCACAAACTCCAAACCGCGCTCGGTGAACGCATCTTCATAAAATTTCATCCCTTGGCGATTCACCTCCAGCGTCTCCGCGATGT